>JAJZZT010000249.1 GCA_021797415.1 Bacillota bacterium | reverse complement strand
GGACGCGCTCTACATCGTTTTTTCCGTGGTTGTTGGCGGTGTGATTGGAACTTTGTTGAAGATCGAAGAACGGCTCGATTCTTTTGCGGTGCGCGTCGGTTCACTCCTGGGCGATCGGGGAGGTGACACAGGCCAGGCGTTTGTTTTTGCCACACTCGTGTTTTGCGTGGGATCTATGGCCTTCCTTGGCGGAGTTCAGAGTGGGCTTGGCGGCAGCAATTCGATTCTATATCTCAAGAGTGTTCTGGACGGTTTTTCGGCGATTGTTTTTACGTCAACAATGGGCGCAGGTGTTGGTCTTGCGGCGGTTCCGGTGTTATTATATGAGGGCCTGATTGCGGCATTCGCACATTTCTTCCGGGCGGATCTGCGTTCAGCGTCTGTCATGGCGGATGTCACAGCCGTGGGGGGCGTTCTGATCGTCGGCATCGGGATCAACATCCTGGAGATCAAGCGGATACGGGTTGGAGATCTGCTGCCCGGCATGATTGTCGTCGTGTTCATAAAGCTGCTCGTACATACGGCAAGGCAGCTGTGGTTGCATTTTTGAGGTGCGCACTGACGCAGGACTAAAATTCCCCCTCCGCACGCAACCGGCAAGGTGCAAAGGCCACAATGCGCAGCGGCACAAGACACATGCATACAGAGGTGGATGACTCGATGGGGAATTTTGCATTCCTGGCCAATCTCAAACCGCTCTATGTGGAGATAGCGGTTGCTCTTGCCCTTCTTGTCTCGTTACTCTCCATGATTTTATCTTCAAGAGCGTTGGGCGGAGCGAGACGGTTAAAACGCCGCTACACGCGCATGATGACCGGAGACAGCGGCGCCGACCTGGAACAGATGCTGCTTAAACACAGCCAACAGGTTAATGCGGCGCTCGCCCAATTGCGGGAAATACAAGATCAGATCGGCAATCACGAACAACGACTCCGGAACAAGACGAATACGCCTAAAGTTCTCCGTTACAATGCGTTTGGCGAGCAGGGGAACGACCTCAGCTTTACGTTCGCGCTTGTGGATGAAGAAGGCAACGGTGCGGTGTTGAGCAGTATCTACGGTCGAGAGGAGTCGCGCGTCTACGCGAAACCAGTGGAGGCGAGCGATTCGGGCTACACACTGACCGACGAGGAACGGAGTGTCATCCTGGGCATCGAGATCGACACAATCAAAGAAAAGCGTAAGAGGGTCAAATCGTAATGATTGACCCTCCATGCCCCATCACTTGATTCTCCACCAGCCATTGCGGATTCGACCGTCGTTACGGCTGGCTGCGATATTATTCTTCGTACACGCCCTGTTTTCCAAAAGGGAAAGATGTACACCCTCCGCAATAATCTGCGCCATTTTGTATACCACGGCAAGACGCGTATTCTGCAATACGAAGTACTCCATGAAGCCCCCTACATTGACGATGCCGGTAATGTGCAGATTTCCGACTGCGGGGAGTGTCTTGTGAACTCCCGCGCCTGGCCGCAAAGCGCCGTCCGCCATTGTGATTTGTCCGATATTCGCCGCTTGCCCTAGGCACGCGTCGACTGCGATGATGTATGGATCCGCAAATTGCGATTCAATCAGGTGAATTGTCTCCGAGAGATTCACGGCATGTACGGGGTGCTCAAGTGTTCCGAAAACGTGCACTCCCGCATCGTGCGCTGCGACTTTTGAACCGATCAACGGTCCGAGCGCATCGCCTGTGGATCTATCCGTGCCGATGCACAGCAGGACCAACGGCACATGGGCGGGGGTGGATTCCAATTTTTCTGCCAAATGAAACGCGAGATTGGCAGATGCGTTTGCCGCATCGTAGCGAATGCGAAACGGCGCCTTGGGCAATAGCTCCCGCATCACTGATTCCACCGTCCCCTAGCAAAAGTTATGGCCTGCGAGAACAGGTTGAAAATGTGTCGGCCTGTCAGTGCCCCTTTTCCTGTCGCGAGTTTGCGCCATGGACAAGGTTTGCTGGGCCGCCCGTATCCCTTTGCTCGTCGCGAGTTTAGCGATAGCGGTGTCCGAGCAGGAGCAAAGGGATACGGGCGGCTAGCACAAGACCATTTTCAAGACAGGAGAACGAGGCGGCAATTTTCTAGCATAGTACAGTATGTGACGGGCAGGTGGAGAAATATACGCGCGATTGGCATAGATTAAACAAGATCGCGGGATTGTCCCCGTAGGAACGATCATGAATACCGGGTGATGCGCCCAATCGAATGGGGGCGGGTGGAATATGCTCGACTTGGTCTTGCTTGTGATCTTCGCCTGGTGCATTCTGTTCGGCGTCGCGCTTGGCGCCGTCCGGACGCTGATGACGCTCTCGGCTTTCATCGGAGCGCTCTTCGTTATCGAGCTCGGTTCCCCCTGGCTGAAGCTGTTGCAACTGTATCCTGAATTTCTCGATGTTGACCGATGGCTGCGCAGAATGCTGTCTCCCGATATACCGGTCTTGCGTGCGGTTCAGTCGCCGGTCGCGACCGGCGGCCGATTGAACGCATTCTCTGTGCTGCATGCCGCATATCTCCAGGTAACGCTTCTCAGTTACGCGGCCGCGGTCGGCGCGGGCTTTCTTCTGGCGCTCAGAAGTCTTGAGACGCTCAGGGAAACTGAGATCCTGCGCCGTTCAAACAGTGCCGGAGGCGTGTTTCTCGGGATAATGCTGGGCGTTTTTGCCGTGCTCAGTGTATTGCGTATCCTTCCGTTTGTAGGATGGTGGATGCGTTGGGGCTGGGTCGGCGCGCTTGTACGAAAATCTGCGGTATTTCAATTGTGGGGACATTGGATTGCGTTGATCCATCATGGTATATTCTTTTGAAGCACAAAGTCGCGGACTGAACGGATGCGGCGCATATGAGGGGCATCATTTCGATAGAATCGGCGGGTGAGCGCGTGGCGGGCGACAGGATCTTTCACCTCGGTGATGTGGTCAGCATGAAAAAAGACCATCCGTGTGGCGCCAACGAGTGGCAGATCATCCGGATGGGCATGGATATTCGCATAAAGTGTCTGCACTGCGGAAGGAGCGTCCTGCTTTCCAGACGCGATTTTGAACGGGCCTTTCGCAGGAATCTGCGCCCCGCCGGTCAACGGGAAGTCTGATACACTTCCTCAAAGAGGCAGTTCAAAAAGGGAAGGCGGAGCACAAGTACGCCTGCTCAGGCAGCGGCAAAGACACCGCGCACTTTGCGGAGTCTTGCGCGTAATCTGCGAAGACGGTTTCTCATGTGGGAACCCCTCCTTTCCATGTGGGAACTGTCGATGATTATTCTTTGACTGCGTCGGAATGTTTATCCAAAGAGATCGTTGACATCCACAACACAGCATGGCGGTCAGGTTGACATCCTGTATAATTGGCTTGACAAAACCAATCCACGGGATTACTTCGTTACGGCAGGTGGAGAGCATGTCACTCAGAGCTGGGATTGTTGGGTTGCCGAATGTCGGCAAGTCCACATTGTTCAACGCCATTACGAAGGCAGGTGCGGAAGCAGCCAATTACCCGTTTTGCACGATCGATCCAAATGTCGGGGTTGTGGAGGTCCCGGACGATCGTTTGTCACAACTTGCAGACATCGTTCACCCACAAAAAATTGTACCAACAACTTTTGAATTTGTCGATATCGCCGGATTGGTAAAGGGCGCAAGCCGGGGGGAGGGATTGGGCAACAAGTTTCTGGCGCATATCCGCGAGGTTGACGCCATCATTCATGTTGTTCGTTGTTTTGAGGATCCAGAAGTGACGCACGTATCGGGCACGGTCGATCCGGTGTCGGACATGGAAACGATCGAACTGGAACTCATCATCGCCGATATGGAGACGGTCTCTCGCCGGTTAGAACGCACCCGCCGGCAGGCCAAGAGCGGCGACCAGAAAGTGAAGGAAGAAGCAGCATTGCTTGAGACCGTGCTGCGTCATCTGGAGGAAGGGCTGCCCGCCAGGCGCATGCCTCTTTTACCGGAACAGTCCGCACAACTTGGGGATCTGCACCTTTTGACGATAAAACCGGTACTGTATGCGGCCAATGTTGCAGAAGGCGGGATCACGCAAAGCGAACCGATCCCGCATGTGGAGAAGGTTCGCTCGGTGGCCCGTTTGGATCAGGCGGAGGTCGTGGTCATCTGCGCCCAGGTCGAGGCGGAGATTGCAGAGCTGGATGATGGGGACCGCGGACTGTTTCTAGCTGATCTTGGTTTGAAAGAATCCGGATTGGACCGCTTGATCAAAACGAGCTATGAACTTCTGGGGTTGATCACCTATTTTACCGCGGGACCGCAGGAGGTGAGGGCGTGGACGATCCGCAGGGGAACGCGCGCGCCACAAGCGGCCGCGGTGATCCATACCGATTTTGAACGGGGGTTCATCCGGGCGGAGGTGGTGGCATGCGACGATCTTCTGCGGGCCGGCAGTCACAGCGTTGCGCGAGAACAGGGCAAACTCCGGCTTGAAGGCAAGGATTACGTCATGTGCGACGGGGATGTCGCGCATTTTCGATTTAATGTGTGAGGATTTAATCTGCGATGTCCGCGGACAACATATGCTGGCGATTGGCTGGAATGCATGATATAATCCATCGGTATGGCAGGTTGCGTCTCTGCGGCGCGCGGAAGAAAGTCTGCCATCCTTGCTCCGAAAGGGGCCGGAGTCCATAAGGAGGTGAGATCGATGCGCACTTACGAAACACTGTACGTGCTGCGCCCGGATCTCGAAGGGGAAAAGACGCAAGAACTTGTCGGTCGGTATAAAGACGTTATTGCCGAACAAGGCGGCGACGTGACTGATGTGGCCGAGTGGGGGAAGAGGCGTCTTGCCTATGAGATCGACAATTACCGTGAAGGTTATTACGTCGTCATGAAGTACCAGGCTCCGACGGACGTATCGCCCGAACTTGAGCGGGTGTTCCGGATCAGCGACGACGTCATGCGTTACATCACAACTCGCGCAGCAGAATAGCGAGGAGGATTGGCCGTGTTAAATCGGATCATCCTGATTGGCCGCCTGGCTCAAGACCCTGAATTGCGCTACACGCAATCGGGTACCGCCGTCGCGTCCTTCGCCCTTGCGGTGGAGCGTCAGCGTCCCAATCAGGCCGGTGAACGCGAGACAGATTTTATTAATATTGTGGCATGGCAAAAACTTGGCGAGCTATCTGCGCAGTATTTGCGCAAGGGACGGATGGCTGCGGTGGAAGGCCGTTTGCAGATTC
>JAJZZT010000178.1 GCA_021797415.1 Bacillota bacterium | reverse complement strand
ACCTGCTAGTACCAGTATGGATCGTCAATGATCAAGGAACAAGAAACATTTTCATGCTTGGTGGTGGCCGTCAGGCCATGGTAGTTTTGAACAGGCTCTATAAGGCCTTTGCCGTGAAGGATCCTGTGTAGGTATAATTTGAACGGGAATTTAGGTTACTCTAAAGCTGGCCACACGGTTTCCAAATAATCAGCGTGACCTCTTACTAATTCAACGTCGTGTATCCCTTTTATCCAAAAAAAGTAGAATTGTATACCATCTTCACCTCCACCTCCGGTCGGATTGTGTGTCCAACAATCTTTGTCGTGAAAAATGCAAACCTCAAAGAAAACTCGATGTACCATTTGCCCATCAAACGATGTTGAGATGTCCTTCGCAATTTCCTTAACAGATGCAATGTTCCTGACACCGGTTTCCTCAATTGTCTCCCTAACGACTGCCATCTCAGGGGTTTCCCCCAATTCAACTGTACCCTTAGGAACTTGAATGCCCGCTTCAGAAACACTATGCTTGAACACCAGTAGTTCTTTTGAACCATCAATTACCCTTGTAATGTATGCATATACTTTTTGAACCAAAACGATGACACCTCGTTTACTGGAATGTCAGTAGCGCGATCTCACTGCTGTGTATCCTATATCTATTAACCTCAAAGGACATGGGAGTATGATATTCTATAAATCCTCGAGGGCAGCGGAAGCCTTCGGGCCACCGCATGACAAAGAGATGATTGCGGCACGCGTCGTCTGTCGGAAACTTGCTCTGGAACTCCAAGAGTGTCAGCGGGCTTTAAGACATCCAGATCACCAATCTCTCCCGCTCTACCAAATTAACAAGTCAATGTTATCGAATGTGCGTTCGAAATTCAAGTCATGCTGAGGCAAAGGGAGAGCCACATTGCGCATTGAATATGGAGGCGGTCATTTCAGCTCCATAAAGTCCGCCAATGGCGGTAACCCCTTCACCGCCAGTAGAGTAGGCAACCACAGCATGCATTGGTGTGCGGTATAGTAAGACTGGTTGCCGCATCCGCCAATGGCGGTCGTCCCGACCAAGAGGCCATTGAGCAGCAGCACGAGCCACCCGGACACCGCGGCCGATTCCGGCGGCGACAGGACGGCCAACAGCCCTTCGGCCACCAGAATCGCGAGGCCCCGTGCCGGAATCTGGCGGACGCCCGGGATGCGCTTGAGTCCTTCCACCACCAGCATCACGGCCAGGCTGGCGCCGGCGGCGGTATGCAACGTGGCCACGGTAAACCAGGACACCGTAGACAAGATCGTTCCCTCCCTTCGTCCGGTAGATGATGGGCCCGACGCGCGGACAGTTTACTTCCGCGGGTTCGGCGGAATAAGCGCTTGCCACAGGACCAGATGAATCCGCTGAATCACATCACATCCTCATCCGCCCGGCCCTGCACCTGGGCCTGGCGTCGTATGAAGGGGTCCAACCGGCGGAACCACTCCGCCAGCGCCGTCGCATCCCCGCCTTGAATCCGTTTCATCAATGCCGAAATCTCCGCCTGTTCGTCGGCTCCTTGTTCCATGCCCCCATCCCGCCTTTTCTTCAAGAGAGTGGCGCAACGAAGCCAGTGCAGCCGGTGCAGCCGGCTGACCTGTTGCTGGCGCCAGCCCAACCGGTCCGCCGCTTTGCTTTGCGTCAGTCCCGACAGGTACAGCAGGCGCAACACCGCTTGCTCCGCTTGGGGCAGACAGCGCAGAAACAGTCGCACCTCGCTGTCGGAAAAATCCCGGACCGCCCCCTCGGAGGGGACGGCCTCCCATTCCGACACGCGGTCCACCTCGCTCAGACAGGACAGCGGAATCTCCCGGTGACGATGGCGTCTCCTGCGAACCTCCGTGATGACCGCATGGCGAATCACGCAGTGACACCAGGCGACGCCTGACGACGGATCGACGCTCATGGAACGGCCCCCTTTTTGCCGATGGTGCATCCGGCATCCTCTGTGTGGGATCAAGCAGACGTGGCTGGCGCGTCGGGGGGGCGATCCACCGACCAGGCACTCAGCGACATCGTGCGGGGCAAGCGCACGCCGACGTTGCCGGTGGCCAAGCGGATTGCGCGAGTGCTGGGGCTGCGCGTCGAGGACATCTGGCCGGAGTGATATCGGCGACGGGCGCAAGGGCACTGTATCCTGCGTCCCTTCGCCATAACATTTCGTCGACGCAGACGCTTGCGGTGTAGACTTATATTTGCAACGAAACGATGCTATACTGTCCTTGTAACAATATGTTGCTCTTCCGGGAGGGGAGAAGCCTGGTTCTGATTGAAATCCAAGCGCTTCGAAAGAAACACGGCCTGACGCAGGAGCAACTGGCTGAAAAACTCGGCTTGACACGGGGTCGGATTTCGATGTACGAAATTGGAAAACGCGAACCCGATGTGGAGACTCTAAGAAAATTCGCCTCTTTCTTCGAGGTCACTTTGGACGATCTTGTCAACCGGGGAACAGGCGTTCTCTTCGAAGAGTCTTTGGGGGCATCCGTTGCGAATCAAGTCGATCGGCGAACCTTCTCGATTGAGGGAAAAGCGGACTATGAGGCCCTTTCTCCAGGCCCGATCCGCGAGATCCCGATTGTGGCGGAGATTCCGTGCGGCCCGCCGTCCCTGACGGAAGAACACCGCTTGGGCAGCCAGCCGGTGGACACGTCCCTCGTGAATCTCAGCGGAGGGGAGTATGTATGGTTGCGTGCCAAAGGCGACTCCATGATCGGCGTCGGGATCGTCCCGGGAACGCTGGTTCTGATCCGTCTTCAGCCCAAGGTGGAAAACGGTGAAATCGCAGCCGTTTCCATCGACGGCGAAAACGCCACGCTCAAGCGCGTGCTATTTGGTCCTGGGGCCATCACGCTCAAGCCGGAAAACCCCACGCTGGAGGCGGTCGCCTATGATCCATCGCGCATCCGGATTGTGGGCAAAGCAATCAAACTGCTCGGGGACGTGAAGTGACGTCCTGGACCCCACAGGGGATATACGCCGCAACACGCACGACACCATGCCTGCATCCGTCCATCCTGCACTTTGGGGAGGTTCCTTGATGGCCACTCCCACCGCTTCTCTTCGCCGTTTGCTGCTAGCCCAAGCCGCCCGAGACCAAATGGAGCGCCGGGTCCGCGAACTGCAATCCGCGCTGCGCGAACAGGACATCACGATCCTGGCGCGCGATGAATCGCCCGCCGCCATCCGGATCCAGTATCGCCACGCCAGGCGCATCCACGAGGCGGTGTTTCCCCGCGTCCTGCTGGACGCGGAGGCGGCGGGGCGGATCGAATCATGGCCCTGATCTACGGTTTGGCGGACATGCAGAGTTTCTACGCCTCGTGCGAGGTCGCGTCGCGCCCGGCGTTTGCGGCCCGGCGCACGCAGGGAGACGATTCCTCGGACCCCGCGCTGGTGGTGGCAGGCGATCCACAGCGGCGGTCCGGCATCATCTTGGCCGCCACGCCAGCTGCAAAACAAAAGGGGATCACCACGGCCATGCGCTTGGGCGAGGCGTTGCGTTTGGCGCCGGATCTCGTGGTGGTGCGTCCGCGCATGCGCTTTTATCTGGAGGTCAGTGTCGGGATTCAGGAGGTCATGCGCGAGATGTTCCCGCTGCAGGAGCAGTTCTCGGTGGACGAGGGGTTCTTTGCGCTGCCGTATCCATCGGACCTGTTTCCCGATCCGGCCGCATCGGCGCACGCGTTTCAAGACCGCGTGTGGGACCAGTTTCGCATCCGCTGCCGTGTGGGACTGGCTCCGAACAAGTGGCTGGCCAAAATGGCGAATCGGCAGGCCAAAAGGGTGCCGGGCGGGGTGCTCTGGTGGCATGAGGAAGACGTGCCGGCCGTCATCCACAATCTGTCCGTCTTCGAGATGTGGGGGCTCAAGAAGCGCGCACAGATCCTGCACGACGAGTTTCACTGCCAAACGATCGGCGATGTCGCTCGCGTCCCGGCCGGCCGGCTGCGCCAGCGTTTTGGCGCGTGGGGTGATCTCATCGGCGATTGGGCGAACGGGATCGATATGTCCCCGATCAGTCCGGACTCATACCAGGCGCCGCACAAGAGTTACTCGCATCGCACAACATTGTCGCGGGACTTTTTCGATCGCGCTGACCTGCTGGTGGTGATCCTGGAGTTGCTCGACGAGGTGTGCCGGCGCGTGCGCAAGGCGGGGATGGCCGGGCGGCGGGTGGGGTTGGGGCTGACCTACGCCGGGTTTGAAGGGGGCTTCTATCGGGCCAAGACCCTCGACCGGTACGCGGATGCGTCGCATGCGCTCTATCCTGCCCTGCGTCAATTGCTGGACCGGCACTGGGACGGTCACGGCGTGCGCACGATCGGCGTATCGCTCGACGACCTGCGGCCGGCCGCCGCCATTCAGCTGTCCTTGTTCGACGATGCCGTCAAGCTGGCGCGCGTCACACAAGTGGTTGACGAGATTCAGGACCGCTTTGGGGAGACGGCCCTCTTTCGCGCGTGCAGCCTCACGCAGGCCGGGCAACTGCTGGATCGCAGCCACAAGATCGGGGGGCACTGGGCATGACGCAAATTCAAAGAGGGGAGAACGTCTTTGCGGCCATGCGGATTATCCTGCCCGAGCACCGGGCCCTGATGATCGAACGGGAGGCCGGATCAGGCGGCAAGAGTGGGGCCGACGAACCGACCGATGCACAATACGGACATCCACTGGACGAATTCGCACGGCAAGA
Organism: Bacillota bacterium; assembly: GCA_021797415.1. The sequence goes on along the minus strand of JAJZZT010000178.1, from coordinate 489 downwards.
GGCGGAGGAATTGTTGGCCGCGGCGCATGAAGAGGGTTTTCCGGCAACTCTTTGCGCCGTGCTGCAAAAGGGCGCGCCTGCGCGAACCTGGACGGGAACGGTGGAGAAGTTGGATTCCCGGGAGCAGCGCGTTTATTTGCGTGTAGAGGGGCGGACAATCCCCATCCCCGTAGCCGGGCTGATGCAGGTGGAACGTGAACGCGAATGACTTTTTTGCGCCACGATCATCTATAATTATCTCGATAATCGTTCTTGTTTTGCTTGTGAGACGAAAACGAACGTTCACACTGTGGTATCTGTATTACTGGCGTGGTCAGTTCTTAGTGCTGTGTGTCGAATTTGACGCATTACACGAGTGTTCTCTCTTCCTTTTGAACGAACTGCCCGCGCATTCCCTTTCCTGGGCGCGAAGCGCCAGGAGGGGGTCAAGCGGGCTATCTTTTGGTACTTGTCTTTGTTCTGGGCTTGCTTAACCCCTGGGATTCCACG
>JAJZZT010000195.1 GCA_021797415.1 Bacillota bacterium | reverse complement strand
CCGGGGCGCGAGAGATAGATGTCGATGATCTGCTTGGACAGGCCCGTCGGTCCGCCCCACGGATTGTCGAGATGGCCAAGTCCGATGGAGAGGTAGACCCACTCGCCGTCGGTGCTCATCGACACCTGCGTCAGCGCGAAATCACCCGGTTTGAAATCCGGGTGTTTCGGGTATTCAAAGAGGCCGCGCCCGCGCGAGAGCGGGTTGCAATTGGCCGTGGTAAACCGTACGGGCGGGTGATAATGCGCCAGGATGGTCCTGTTGGTCACGGAACGCAGGCCGTCGTATGCGATCGCGCAAACCTGGTTCGGCCCCGCCATCGGCAGGCGTATGGCGGCGCGAAAGTCGCCGTGGTCATCCGCGCGCGTCCACGAGTAGCGTCCGCGCGAAGCGAGTGTGACGATGGCGGACGGCGCGGTGGTCCCCCGCACGTTGATGAAGCCATCGCGCGTCGTGATCCCGTCTTGCGACGAATTTTCGATCTGCAGCGTCGGCCCCGGAGGGGGCGGGTTGGCGATATAGCGCGCATGGACGACCTCCGGCGTCTCTGCGTTTTCTCCCCTGCGAATCGCTTCCGCCAGGCGGATGTACTGTGCGAGAGCCCACGCGAGCGGTGTCGCAGACCCCGTTCCGCGTCCGGGCCGGAGAGAGCGGCCGGGAATCGGTCGGCCGTCCCAGATCTGTTCCGCGATGAGCCAGCCGCTCACCTCGTCGGCGCACATGGCCCGCAACAGGCGAAGCGGACCGAAGAAGCGGGCGGGGCGAAGCCTCGTGTCGAGTTTGGCCAGGGAGATTTCGTACTCTCCCCGCTCGCCTGCCAAGAGCGGCCAGGGATGTCCCTGCCCGCGCCCGTCATAGGGGGTTCCGTCCGCGTACTCGCCGTATCCGTCGTGGTTGTAGCGGCGCCATGCCGGCCCGCCCTTGCCCTCATACAGCAGGTGGCGATCAATCACATTCAGCGAATTGACAATGACCGGATCATCGGGCGGTCTGACTCCCAGCCGCACCAGTTCGAGAAAACCCGCGTCGACGATGGACGATTTGGGATGTCGGCCACCCCCGTTCTTGAGTTCGATCCAGTGTCCGTCATCCGGGTCGGTGGTGTCGCTGACGCGGATGTAGTACGGGCTGTCGGACAGCGGGCCGCGGGTGGCGACGGTCCATTTTTCCACGTGGCGCGCATAGTGATCCGCCGTCGTGAGATAAAGCGCCGCCGCGCCGGGATCGTCGGCGTTTCTGGCCATGTCGCCGGCGACGGTGAGCCCGGCGATGACGGCGGCGAGCGTGGACGGGGAATAACCGGCGTTTTCCTCCCACCGTTCCTGCGGACTGTACGGTCCGTACGCCGCTAGGAAGTCCGCCGCGTGTTTGACGAGCGGCCAGAACGGCGTCGCGTCGCCGACAAGTCCGGTCAATAAAATGGCGTAGGCGGTCTGGTCCAACTGGATGCCATGCCAGTAAGCTTCGCCGCTTGGCCATGTGTTCTGGATGAACGAGCCGTCGGGGAGCTGCAGGGTGTTCTGCAGATAGCGCAGAGAGCGCAGGGCGAGCGATGGATCGCCGGCAATGGAAAGCGCGGACGCGACGTGGTACAGGTCGCGAGGCCACACAAGGTGATAGCCGCCTGTCAGCGGGTCGTCGGCCATCCTGGAATCACCCCAGGGGAGGGAGAGCGACGCCGCGACGGCGCCTGGAAACAGCTTGTCCTCGTGCGCCTTCAGAATCATCGCCGCAGCCTGGTGGCGTTTTTGTTCGCCGACAATGGGACGGCGCAGCGTGGCGACATATGAGCGCCAACCCTCCCGGTACTGCGTGAGCGCTGTGCGAAAAGGCGTCTTTAGCGCCGCGTCGGCCGTGTCGAGCGCAGCCTCCTCGCTGTCGGCAAAGGCGAGAGTCAGTGTGAACTGGATTTCCTGGCTCTGCGCCGCGCTTCCAAGCAGCAGGCGCGCCGCCTGCACGCGCACGGGCGGGAGGTGGTCCTGCGCCTGCCTGGCGGACGATGCGCTGTGTGATCGCGCGTCGGGATTCGGTTCAAGAAAGGCTTCTTCAAAGCGCTGCGCGTCAGGCGTTTCGGGAAAGCTGCGGGCGGCGAGAGGAATGTCGCAACCGACGGCCATCGCCACGTCGCCGCCCTGCGCGGTCAGCCAGGTGCGGTCGCCGTGATGGGTGGCCCGCCCGCGGTTGCCGAGCGCCGAGTTGCCCGGCGCCGGATGAACCAGGACGTACCACTCGTAGTCTTCCAGGTTGCCGATCAAGGTGCGCAGGGTGGTGTGGATCAGGACGGCATGCCGGTTTGGATCGGTAATACAGGTTTTTGCGATGATGTAGCAGCCGTTTTTCGCCCGGTTGATCTGCCTGTAAACCAGCGCGTCCGCGTGCGGAAGATTGATTTCGTGAAGAGTGTCCGAACTCTCCCGGTCAAAAAAGCTCTCCCGGTCGGTGACCGCGAATTCCAGGCGGCGCAGGTTGGCGCAGCCCACGGTCGGGTAGTAGACTTCTGTCAACCCCCCTTCGGCCAGCGTGTACCACACGTTGGACAGGCTGGTCCCGACGCCGTCGAAAAAGGCGGTGCCCACACCCTGCTTGGCTGCGCCGCTCCACGTCATTGGGCTTGCCAGGGCATCGAGCAGGGCCTTTCCCGGCAACGTATCGGCCGGACCGGACAAGGAACCGGACAAGATTCACCACTCCTTTCCCGTGGACTTTATGAGGTAGTTCAAAAAGTGGGCAGAACTCCCCGGCGCATTGCGGCGTCATCGCCAGAAATGCTCCCTCACGTACCTAAGAACGTACGCTCGGTCCGCATTTATGGCTGCTTCCAAGGGGACATGGGATAAAGTCCACTGCATACTCGGTTTATCCCATGTCCCATTGCACTGCGCGGGTCTTACCTGCCCACTTTTTGAACAGGCTCTTTTGAACAGGCTCTTTATCACATGTTCCCCCAGGGTTCATGCATGTATCATACACAACTCTCCCCGCCAAGGTCACCTTTATCCCATGTCCTCCGGCGTACGGCGGGATGTCCGTCATGGTATGATGGCGAGGGAAAACGCAACCTGATGAATATTGCAAAGATGAGGTGGACGCATGGCGGAACTGCGCTACAATCCATTGCTGCGCGACTGGACGATGGTCGCCTCCAACCGTCAATCACGGCCCAACATGCCGGCGCACGACTGCCCCTTCTGTCCGGGTTCGGGCAGGGTTCCGGAGCAGTATGAAGTGCTTTCGTACGACAATGACTTTCCAGCGCTGTCGCCCGATCCGCCAGAACCCGATCCGGCGGGGGGAGGGCCCTACCGCGTGGCGCCGGCCGTCGGCAAGTGCGAAGTCGTCCTTTATTCGCAGGATCACGCGACCGCGCTGCCGCGCCTGCCCGTCCATCATGTCCGCAAGGTGGTCAATCTGTGGACCGAGCGGTTCGCCGCACTGGCGCAAAATCCGCGGCACCGTTATGTCTTCATCTTTGAAAACCGCGGTCCCGAGGTCGGCGTGACGATGCCGCACCCGCATGGACAGATCTACGCCTATCCGTACGTTCCGCAAAAACTGCGCACGGAACTGGAAGCGTGCGAGCAGCACCACACGGCGACGGGACGCTGTCTTCTCTGCGACATGAACGAGGAGGAACGGTCGTTCGGCCGGCGCGTCCTGTTTGACGCGGAGCATTTCATCGCCTACCTGCCCTTTTTCACGGATTATCCGTACGGCGCCTATATCGTAAGCAAGCGCCATCTCACTTCGCTGGCCGACCTGACCGAGGCGGAGAAAGACGGTCTGGCGCTTACCTTAAAACGGCTCACGGCGGGGATGGACGCGCTCTACAACCGTGATTTTCCTTATATGATGGCGGTGCACCAGCGGCCTGTCAATGGCGCGAACGTGGAGGACTTCTACCATTTTCATATCGAATTCTATCCGCCGCTGCGCGCGCGCGACCGCATCAAGTTTCTCGCTTCGTCCGAGACGGGCGCCTGGGCGCCGTGCAACACCGCGGCGGTTGAGGACACCGCCGGAGAATTGCGCGCGGCGATCGAGCGCGCGGCGCAAGACTCCGGCGCGGGCACGCCGTCTTCGCGGGAGGAAAGCCGCCATGCATGACGCGCTCGGCGCCGCCTGGCGCGAATTTCTGCGTTTTTCTCCCGGTCCCGAACGCGATGTGCGGCTGTTTTTCGCGCCCGGACGGGTCAATGTGATCGGTGAGCACATCGACTACAACGGTGGGCGGGTGTTCCCCGCCGCTCTGACACTGGGGAACTACCTTTTCGCGCGACCGCGCGGCGACGGTTGGGCGCGCTTCGCGTCGACCGCCTTTCCCGGCCGGCCGCGGGCGCATATGGACCATTTGGCCTACGACGCGGCGGATGGGTTTGCGAATTATCCAAAGGGCGTGCTGTGGGCTCTGGCGAAGCGCGGCGTGGAGTTTGCCGGAGCGGATTTTCTGTTTGCCGGCGATCTGCCCGACGGTGCGGGCCTGTCCAGCTCGGCTTCGGTGGAACTGGCGACGGCCGGCGCGGTCAATGCGCTGGCGGGCGCGGGCCTGACGCCGCTTGATCTGGTGCTGGCGTGCCAGCGCGCCGAGAATGATTTTGTGGGCGTGCATTCGGGGATTATGGACCAGTACGCCGTGGGAATGGGCCGAGCGGGATACGCCATTCTGCTCGATACGGCGACGCTGCAGAGTGAATATGTGCCGCTTGAGCTTGGCGAACGCCGTCTGATGGTGATCAACACCAATGCGCGGCGCGGCCTGGCCGATTCAAAGTACAACGAGCGCCGCGCGCAGTGCGAACAGGTGCTGGCGCTCCTGCGGACGGCGCGGCCGGACCTGCGGCATCTGGCGCAGGTGACCGCGCCGGAATGGGATGAGCTGCGCGCGCTTGTCGCGGACCCCGTTTTGCAGCGGCGCGCCCGCCACGTCATCACGGAAAATGAGCGCGTCAACCGTGCCGTGGCCGCCCTGCGCGCAGGGCGGCTCGACTTGTTCGGCGCGCTGCTGAACGCGTCGCACGCCTCGCTGCGCGATGACTACGAGGTGACCGGGCCGCACCTGGACGCTTTGGCCGAAGCGGCGCAACAGGCCCCCGGCTGTCTTGGCGCGCGCATGACCGGAGCCGGGTTTGGCGGTTGCGCGGTGTGCGTTGTGAAAGAGGCGGACGAAGCGGATTTTACGGCGTTCGTCGGCGAGGCTTACGAACGGGCG
>JAJZZT010000527.1 GCA_021797415.1 Bacillota bacterium | reverse complement strand
ACGTTTGCGGCGCTCTGGGTGCCGCACCCCGCCAGCAGGGTGGACAGGACACCAATGCCGAGGATGCCCGGTATGCGCGATCTGCGAAACTTACTTGGCATTTTGCAATTCCTCCTGTTTCGAGAAAACGGATTTGAATTCGGCCAGCACGCGGATGGCCATGTCGAGCAACTGGTCGTCCTTCAAACCGCGCCCGTCGATCGTGAGACTGTACGCACCGCCCGCGGACTTGACCGCCGTGCGTTTGGGGTACAGTTGCGCGGTCTCGATCAAGCGGATGCCGGAGATGCGTTCATTGTGCTCCTTGCGAAGCGCGATGAGCACCGTCTGCCCCTCTCTGACAACGGACGCGAGGTCGTACATGAACGCATACGCGCGAATCCGCGCGATCCGCAACAGCATTTCCGTTTCCGGCGGAATATCTCCAAAGCGGTCCACCAGTTCGTCGCGCAAATCGTCGACGTCGTCCTGACTGCCGACGGCGACAAATTTTTTGTACATCTCAATTTTCTGCAGAGCGTCCGGAATATACCCATCGGACAGGTAGGCGTCGGCCGTAATCTCCACCGTGGGCTCGGCGCGCTTGACCACGGCGTCGCCGCGCAACTCCCGCACCGCTTCCGCCAGCATGTCGGAATACATGTCAAACCCGACCGAACTGATGAACCCGTGCTGCTCCGCGCCAAGGAGATTGCCGGCGCCCCGGATGGCCAGGTCCCGCATCGCGATCTTGAAACCACTGCCCAATTCCGTGAATTCCTTGATGGCCTGCAACCGCTTCTCCGCCACTTCGGCGAGCACCTTTTCCGCTTGATAGGTGAAATACGCGTATGCTATACGGTTGGAACGGCCGACGCGCCCCCGCAACTGGTACAATTGGGACAGCCCCATACGATCCGCATGAAACACCACAAGTGTATTGACGTTGGGAATATCGAGCCCAGCCTCGATGATGGTCGTAGAGACGAGCACGTCGATTTCTCCCTCAAGAAAGGCGAGCATGACCCGTTCCAGTTCATCCTCCGCCATCTGCCCGTGCCCGACACCCACGCGCGCCTCCGGGACCAGACGGGCCACCCGGTCGGAAATCGAGTGGATGCCCTTGACCTGATTGTACAGGACGTACACTTGTCCACCCCGGCCGATCTCCCGTTCGATCGCCTCGCGAAGGAGCGCATCGCTGTATTCTACCACGTACGTCTGAACAGGGAAACGGTTCTCCGGCGCGGTCTCGATGATGGACAGGTCGCGCACGCCAACCATCGACATGTGGAGCGTGCGGGGGATCGGCGTGGCGGTGAGCGTCAGGCAGTCCACATCGCTCTTCAACTCTTTCAATTTCTCCTTGTGCGTTACGCCAAAACGCTGTTCCTCATCCACCACAAGCAGCCCGAGATTTTTAAACACGATTCCCTTCTGGAGCAGGCGGTGTGTTCCGATGACAATGTCCACCGTGCCGGCATGCAGCCCCTGAAGAACTTTCTTCATTTCCGATTTGCTGCGAAACCGGCTCAGCACCTCGACCGTCACGGGGAATCCGGAAAATCGCTCGGAAAACGTGGCAAAGTGCTGTTGCGCAAGGATGGTCGTCGGAACGAGCACCGCAACCTGCTTCCCGTCAAACACCGCCTTGGCGGCGGCGCGAATCGCCACCTCCGTCTTCCCGTAGCCCACATCGCCGCACAGCAGGCGGTCCATCGGCCGCGACCGCTCCATGTCGCGCTTGATTTCCACGACCGCGCGCAACTGGTCGGGCGTCTCATCGTACGGAAACATCGCCTCAAAATCCCGCTGGAATTCCGTATCCGTGCGAAAGGCATGGCCCGGCGCCGCCTCGCGCCTGGCATAGATCTTGATCAGATCCTCGGCGATGTCGCGGACGCACTTTCGCACCTTGTTCTTGGCCCGCGCAAACTCGCTCCCGCCCAGATGGTGCAGACGCGGTTCGCGCTCCTCGGACCCGAGGTATTTCTGCACCTGGTTGATCTGATCCACCGGGACATACAACTTGTCGTTTCCCGCGTAGCGCAGGTGAAGAAAGTCGCGGTGCACACCGGCCACTTCCAGTGTTTCAAGCCCCATGTACCGGCCGATCCCATGCGTGATGTGCACCACGTGATCACCCACGATGAGATCCTGATAACTTTTGATGCGGGACGCCTCTGAAGAATCAGAACGCACACGCGGCGCGCGGCGCTTGTTGACGAACACCTCACTCTCCGCAATCACGACCAGGTGCCCGGAGGGCAATTCAAAACCGCCCGACAATGCGTTCACCAGAATGAGCGGACGCGCACTGCCCGGATCAAAGCGCGAAGACACCTCCGCCTCGATCGAAAAATCGTCCAGCACTCGCCACAGCCGCTCTGCGCGCTCCGCGCTCCCCGCCGTAAACACCACGTGCTGCCGCGTCTTGCGAAAGCGCGCCAATTCACCTTTAAGCAACGGCAACTGGCCGTGGAACTGCTGCATGGGCCGCATGGATACACTGGTCGAGTGCGCCGCCGGGATATTGCCGTGGTGGCGTTGAAACAGGGTGACAAACACCTGGCGCCGCCCGCCCGACGCGAATATCCGCTCCACATCGATCTCCTCGAACATATCCGGGACAATCTCGCCGTGCTCAAGCGCCGCGGTCGTCCACTCCGCCTCTTCGCGCGCCACGCGCTCCATCGTCTCGCGCAGCCGCGTCGGTTCATCGAAGATCAGACAGCACGACTTGCCCAGATAGTCCACGAGCGTGGCGGACTTTTCCGCAAACAATCTGCGATAGCGCGTCAATCCAGGGAAATACTCTCCCTGGGCCATACGCTCCACATCGCGTCCGATATGCCGCCGGAGATTCTCCCGCACAGTCTCCGATCCCACGCGCTGCAACTGCTGTTCAAACTTCTGCCGCAGACGGTCGGCCGCCGCGCGCAGAAGTTCCGGCGTCACCGTCATTTCAAGCGCCGGGTAGATCCTTGCTTCCTGCACCTGGTCAAATGAACGCTGGCTCTCCGCTTCAAACAGGCGGATGGAATCCACTTCGTCATCGAACAGTTCGACGCGCACCGGTTCCCCGTCAAGTGGATAGATGTCGACAATACCGCCGCGAACGCTGAACTGTCCGCGCTTTTCGACGCGTTCCGAACGTTCGTATCCGCCATGGACAAGCTTCTCCACCGTGGTGGACAGATTCATCGTCTGTCCGCCACGGATGTCCAGCACCGCGCTTTTCGCCTGCGCGGGAGACAGCAGAGGCTGTTTGAGCCCGCGCATCGTCGTCACCACAATGAGCGCCCGCTCTTCCAGCAAAGCGGCCATCGTCCGCCAACGCAGCGCGGCAAGTTCCGGACTGTAGGCCACCAGGTCGCTGTGCGACAATTCCCGTTCAGGGAACAGAAAAACCGCGTCGGCGCCCAGATTTTCCGACAGATCAGCCACGATCGACTGCGCGCTCTGCATCGAGTGCGCGGCGATGCAGAGCGGAAATCCGCGTTGCGCCAGAACCGCGTAGAACAGATGGCGCGCAGATCCGTTCAAGCCCGTCACAGACTGCTGCTCGACGCCCTGGCCAAGCAGGCGCAAAACGTGGGCGATCTCCGGAACATCCGCATAATATTCGATCAGTTCGCGCACTCAAATGACTCCCATCTATCTTGAAAATGAGGTTTCGCTGCCAGTCGGCGCCCTGCCCTATGCCCTTTGCTCGGACACCGCTATCGCTAAACTCGCCGGGCACAGGGCAGGGCGCCAGCCCAGCAAGCCTTGATTACGGCGCTAAACTCGCGACGAGCAAAGGGGATGACGACACCCAGGCAAACCTTGCCGCTATCGCTAAACTCGCCGGGCATAGGGCATGGCGCCAGCCCAGCAAGCCTTGATTACGGCGCTAGAGCAAAGGGGATGACGACGCCCCGGCAAACCTTGCCCATGGCACAAAACTCGCAACGAGAAAAGGATACTGGGATACTGGCGCCCGACGTCTCGCCAAAAAGACCTGCGAACCCGCTCAGGCCTCTTTCTTGGAGCAGCTCTTTGCGTATCTTCGCACAGCCTGTCGCCATGCCGCCCGCTCACTGGATCGGCGTCTGTGAGAGCAGCAGTTCCGGATGGCTGCGCAAGGCGGTCTCGCAATGTTCGCATACCGTCTTGACGTACGTTGTATCTTCCGATCCATCATATTGAATCATATCCGTCCGCTCTTCTGCAGTCAAAATGGAAAATCCCAGGGCATTGACCGATACGCGCGACGCGTCGATCTCGCCCATGAACACCCTGCAATACTTACAATAATATACAATATTCATCACAGCCGCTCCTCATGCCCGCCAAATCGGTGTCCGAGACAAGACCCGTTCCCGTAGTATGGGGAGCGACGACCCGCTTTAAACATCATGCATTGAACCGGTTCATCACCACGGGGAAGGGTTCGCGGCAAGCCTGCCGGGCACTCTCGGCCGCCCTTTCGACCGCTTCATCGACAAGCGTCCGCTCCGCTTTTGCAAACCGCGACAACACATGGTCGATCACCATCACGTCAACGGGCGGCCGACCCACACCGATGCGAATGCGCGGGAAATCACTCCCGGCGATATGGCTGATGACCGACCGGATTCCATTGTGTCCGCCCGAACTGCCCTTCTCCCGCAGGCGAATGCGGCCGACGGGAAGATCGAGATCATCATATATGACGAGCAACTCGCGCGCCGGATCAACATTCAGATACCGGACAGCCTCCGCCACCGACTGACCGCTCAGATTCATGAACGTCTGGGGGCGGAGCAGCACGACGCGCCTTCCGTCCACAGACACATCGTCAACCAGTCCGTGAAATTTCTTTTTGGTCGCCATTCCGGGAGAACAGCGCGCAAGCAGCTTTTCCACCGCCCAAAACCCCGCGTTGTGCCTTGTTTGCTCATACTCGCGTCCCGGGTTGCCGAGTCCCACGATCAATTTAATCATCGTCGAACAGCTCGCTGATGGAGCGTTTCTCATGGATGCGCAGAATTGCCTCGGCGATGAGCCTGGCCACCGAGAGAATGACGAGCTTGTTGATGCGCTGTTCTGTGGGTACGGCGATCGTGTTGGTCACAATGACCTCTTGAATCGGAGACTCTTCCAGCCGTTCCGCTGCCGGGGGAGACAGAACGGGGTGCGTGCAGCACGCGTAGACCTCGCGCGCGCCGTGTTCCATCAGCGCCTCCGCGGCGAGCGTGATCGTTCCCGCCGT
>JAJZZT010000271.1 GCA_021797415.1 Bacillota bacterium | reverse complement strand
GATGTCGAAGAGCCGAACGGGACATCCTCAACCGGAACTCCGTCTGTCGATACCGTCACGTCATTCATGAGCAAGCTCGCAGAGCTTTGCCGGGTCGGACCGGCACAGTCGGCAGGCGTCTACACCAATCGACACACCTGGGTCAATCTGCTCGGAAATCCGGCAAGTTTCTCCACCCATCCACTGTGGGCGGCCGAGCCGAACGGCGCCAGTTGCTGCCCCGCGCCATTTGGCGGATGGAACGACTGGACCGTATTGCAATACGCAACCGATCTCACCGTCGCAGGCTACGGCGGATTCGACGGCAATCAACTGAAACTCTCCTAACGCGCGCGCGGCGCCACGGGTTTCACCGCTCCGCGCGGAGCGCTTTTGGGGCGGGGGTGCAGCGCGTGCTGCAGCTTCGTCAGGGCCCTTGCCTCAATGCGCGAGACATAGGAACGCGAGATTCCCATTTTATCGGCGATTTGGTGTTGTGTCCACTCGATGCCATCCACGAGTCCGTATCGCAGGCACAACACCCTTCGCTCGCGCTGGTCCAGCACATGCAGCAGCGCGCGCAGTCTCTCCCGCTCAATGCGTTCGCCGACGAAACGCTCCAGTTCATCCGGGTCCGAACCGAGCACATCCCGCAACGTGAGATCATTCCCCTCCTTGTCCGTGCCGATCGTTTCGTCCATCGACACATCCCGGTTGTGCTTCTTGCGCGTGCGCAGGTGCATCAGCATCTCGTTCTCGATGCAGCGCGCGGCATATGTGGCGAACTTCGTTCCGGCGTCGGGACGGAAGCTCTTCACCGCCTTGATCAAGCCGATCGTACCGAGCGAAATCATGTCCTCCTCGTCCACGCCCGAGTCGCGGAATTTTTTTGCAATAAACGCCACGAGACGAAGATTGTGCTCAACAAGCGAATGATACGCCCGCTCGTCCCCCTGCTGCACCCGCGCGAGACAGTCCCGCTCCTCGACTTCGTTCAACGGTTGTGGAAACGCCTGGTTTTTCACATACGACACCAGTGTCACAGATTCCTGAACAGCCAGGGACAGCATCGCCACAATGGCAGCCACCAAAACATTCCCCCTGCTCGTTTCGCCTTGACGTTTGTGAAGCGACGGTCACCCATGACGACTGCAGGAAGCGAATCAACCTATCGTATGTCGCGCCATTCAAGTCAGTTCGCCCACTTTTTTCGATTTTTTCGATGTCGGCAAGCAAAATTCCTCGGTCCACGCTTTTTTCATAAGTTTCCTATTGCGCACAACTGCAAAAGGTGGTAGTCTTTCTCTAGTAAATATGTGGGTTAACCTTAATGCAATATGTATTACTGAGGAAAACCCGAAAAAGCAACAAAAATCGCTCTGTTTCGCGATCTTCCGCGAACAGGGTGAAACCCCCATTTCCCATAAGGAGGCATATCCTTAATGATGAAATCCACAGGGATTGTTCGCAAGGTTGATGAGTTGGGCCGCGTCGTCATTCCGATCGAATTGAGGAGGACACTCGGGATTGGCGAAAAGGACGCACTGGAGATCTATGTCGACGGGGATCGCATCATCCTGAAAAAATATGAACCCGCATGCATTTTCTGTGGTCAGGCGGATGAGATCATCCATTTCCGCGGCAAGAACATCTGCCCCACCTGCATCGGAGAGATGGCGAAAGCGTCTGTCTGATCGCTTGGACTCAATCGGGTTTGCGGCGGGCCGCTGACGCGGGCCGCCGCAACTCCCGCCATGTTCGAGCGTGTCCGGAAAAGACCGGCGCAAGATGCGGAGGGGAGTTTGGCGGGTCTTTGCGTGAGCGCGGAGTGTACGGAGCAGGTCATGTGAGTTGCCGGTACAGTTCGTTGCGCGACAGTCCGCGCGCCTTCGCCGCTTCCCGCACCGCGTCGTTGCGCGGAATGCCGCGCGCCGTCAGCACATCCACATGTTCCCTCGCGGTCAGGGATACGGACACCCCATCCGAGAGCGCATTCTGTTCCCGCTCCGCTTCGCAGTCACCCGACGCCGCCCCCTCGACGAGCAGGACCAACTCGCCGCGCACGGCTTGTTCCGCGATGCGTCCGGCGCCTTCCGCCAGAGAACCGCGTATGTATTCCTCGTGCAATTTGGTCAGTTCACGCGCGATCACAAACCGTCTTTCGCCAAATATTCCCGCCATCGCCGCCAGTGTCGCGCCTACGCGGTGCGGAGATTCGTAAAAGATCAGCGTCTCCCGACGCGGGCGCAGCTCTGCCAGCAACCCGGCGCGCGCGCTGGCTTGACGGGGGAGAAAGCCGTGAAAAGAGAAGCCGCCTGTGTCCAGTCCGGAACCGACAAGAGCCGTGACAAACGCCGCGGGTCCCGGCAGAACGACAAAGGGCAGCCCGTCCGCAAGAAGCCTTGCGACCACCTCGCTCCCCGGATCGGATACGCCGGGCGTCCCGGCGTCCGTGACAAGCGCGCCGCTCACTCCCTGCGCAAGAAAGGCGACGATGCGTTCCAGCGCATCGCGCGCATTGTGTTGGTGACAGGAAAACAGCCGGGGGGGATGAATGTCGAAATGAGCCAGCAGTTTTCGTGTGTGCCGGGTATCCTCGGCCGCGATGAATTCTGCTTCGCGCAGCGTTTGCAAGGCGCGCAGCGTGATATCTTGCAGATGTCCGATGGGGGTCGGCACAAGATACAGAGTCCCGGGATGGGACGGGAGATGCCCGTTCACCGGCCGTCGCCTCCTGTCAGGACGTACGCGAAAGATTCTGCAGGCAAAACAGGCATTCTCCCTGGCGCAACCCTCCATAGTTCACATTGCAGATGTGAAACCCCTCTTCGTAGAGATTGCGCAGATACACGGCCGCTTCGCCCGCCTCCACACGATGCTCGTCCATGTGCAGGCGGGCTCGTTCGCGCAGGTGCTCATTTTCCGTCGTCAGCCGCTGATTGTCTTCCGCAAGCTCCTCCAGTTGCAGTTTGAGCGAGCCGAGTTCTTCATAAAGGCGGCCGATCTGTTCTTGCAAACGTTCCACCTGGCGAATGGCGAGTTGACGATCCACGATTGCATCACCACTGGTTTCCTTATATATCCATATAAACCCATTGCGGCCGGTCGGCCGTCAGCTTCACAAACCTCCCAGCAAAACGGCTTCCAACGCCGCCACCGGGTTCACATGGCTTGTCAGCCGCCTGCGCAGTTCCGCCGCCCCGGCGGCCATCGCCACCGCCCTGGGGAGGGAAACAGCCCTTCCGAGTTCACGCAGGCGCCCTCCATCCGCTGCAAATGCTACAGGCGAAAGCCCGCCGGCAACCGCCGCAATATCGCGGGAACACGCCGTCCACCGCTCGGCAAAGCGCAGCCAGCTCTCGGCGTCCCATTCCATTTTCGCCAATTTATCCGCCGCGAAATGCCACACGGTGTCAGGGCGCGCCGCGATGAGGGCGACCAACTCCAGCACGGCCTCGTCAATGGCGGACGAAGCCCCGGCGCTCAGTTTCGCCCCATCCTCTCCGTTTGCGAACCCGTGCAGGCGAACGGTGAAACAGCGCGAGCGAATGGTGGGGAGCAGCGCGGAAGGGGCCGTCGTGGCGAGCAGAAACAGCCTGCCCGGATACGGTTCCTCCATCCACTTGAGAATTGAATTGGCCGCTTCGACCGTCATCCGCTCTGCGGAATACAGGGTGATGACATGTCTTGGCGATCCGCTCAACATGCGCGCATCGGCATACTTGGCCGACCGGAGCTGCGCGAGTTTGAGACTGGCGCCGTCCGGAGTCAGATCCGTCAGCCCCGGATGGTTGCCCGACTGCACCCGCAGGCACTCTGCGCATGTCCGGCACGCTTCCCCGTCCGGCGTCGGACGGACGCAAAGCAGCGAACTGCCAATCCGCCGCACGGTATCAAATACGAGTTTCGCATCTTCGCCTGTCATGAGGTAGGCGTGTCCCAGCCTGTCCCGATCGAGCAAAAGGCGCATGCGCGTCACGCAGCGATCCGCGTCCGTATGGATCCACCCCCGTTTCACCGCACCCGTCCGGTCCTACAAGAGGTTGTTCAAAAAGGGGGCAGGCAAGACCCCGTTTTGAACAGATCTATAAGCGCAAACTGACAAGCAATCCCTTGATCTCCCCGATCAGGCCGAGCAGGTGCAACGGTTCATGCGCACCGTCGAGGACTGTCCGCAGCAATTCCAAAAGACGGTCGTCAATCTCCTGGACCAGCGCGTACATCTTGTGCGCCCCCCGCGCCTCCTGTACAGATGAATTTGAAATAGTGAAGCCATTCTCGACAATCTTCTTCACCAGCGCACTGACCGCCTCACGGTACGCTTCGGCCAGTGTGATGGACGGCGCCTCGACCAACCGGCCCCCGAGTTCCTCTATCCGCGCTGTCAGGCGCGCGATTTCTCCATCCGCGAGGCGGCGATCCACCGTCTTCAACACACCGGCAAATCCGTCGCTTGCGGCGCGGATGCCGACGCCCGTCGCGCTGCGGCTCTCCGCCACGCCGGAGAAAGGCCGCGACTTGCGCTCAATTTTCATGCAGATCGCCCCGGATCCTCACGCTTCGCCGGTCTGTGCCAAAAAACGTCGGCCATGCGTCAAAACTGTTCAAACCGCTCGACTTTGACGACAAAGACCGTGGCCCCTCCGACCTGCACGGAAACCGGATAAGAGACGTACGACTCCACCTGGTTCCCGAGAGGGGACAGCGGAGTGACCAGTTGCTCCCGCGCCCGGCAGCTCTTGCGGATCGCCGCCATCACGTCCTCGATGCGATCGTCGTCCACACCAATCATAAACGTTGTATTGCCTGCGCGCAAAAATCCGCCCGTCGAAGCCAGCTTGGTCGCTCGAATGCCCGCTTTGACCAGTGCGTCGGAAAGGCGGGGGACATCCTTGTCCTGCACAACGGCAAAGATGAGTTGCATCGGCTGCTTCACCTCCTCTGCATGACCGTCTCGACCGCCCGCCAGACAGCGTGCGCCACATCTTCAGGAGATAGGGATCCGTCAATCCGCACCACACGTTCCGGTTCGCGGTCGCAGATGTCGAGCAAGCCCTCGCGCACTCGCGCAAAAAACGCGGCGCCACGCCTTTCCAGGCGGTCCTGGCCGACGGGACCCGCCCGCTTTGCCAGTCGCGCAAGCGCCAACTCCACCGGCACATCGACCACAATCGTCCTGTCCGGTCGGAGGACGCCAACCGCACGGGCGTTGATGTCCAGCACCGCATCCTCTGTCAGCC
>JAJZZT010000091.1 GCA_021797415.1 Bacillota bacterium | reverse complement strand
CCTGGCCGTCACCGACATGAACGCGTTTCGTGAATTGGCCGCCGCTGCAAAAGCGAAGCTGGAAGCGTAGTGGAACTGCTGACTTCGCCGCAAAATCCCCGCGTGAAGCACTGGGCGGCTTTAAAAGAGCGCAAGCGGAGAGAAGAAACCGGACTGTATGCGGCGGAGGGGCTGTTGCTAGTTCGGGAGTACCTGGATGCCGGCGCTCCGATCGAGACGCTGCTGTTTGACACGCTTGGCGCAAAAGGGGAGGCGGCCCTGGAACTGGCCGAGCGGGCGCAAACCCGCGGCATCGCGGCCGTCGAACTCACGTCGGCTGTGTTTGCGCGCGTGGCCGATACGGATCACCCGCAGGGCGTGCTGGCGATCGTCCGCATGCCCGAGGTGAATCTGGAGGACGAACTGAGCGCCGCCGCGACGCAGGGCGGAAACGATTGCGCGAATGTGGTGCTGGTCGCCGACGGCGTCCGGGATCCGGGCAATCTCGGAACGATGCTGCGCACGGCGCAAGCGGTCGGTTGCCGCGTGGCCATTGTCACGGAGGGTTCGGTCGATCCGTTTCACCCCAAGGTCGTCCGCGCTTCCATGGGTGCGCTGGCAAGGCTCGCGGTCGCGCGGTCGCCGGCGCAGACGGCGGTGAGGCGGCTCGAAGCGGCCGGATTTGCACTATTTGGCGCGGATGCGCGCGAGTCGAGCACGCTGTTTCAGACGGAGTTGCGGTCGAATATCGCACTGGCCGTCGGCGCCGAGGTGGATGGCCTGTCGTCGGAAATGCGGGCGGCGTGCGCAAAACTGTTCTCGTTGCCGATGCCGGGCGGCGCGGAATCGCTCAATGCGGGCGCGGCGTCCGCCGCGGTGCTGTTTGAAGCGCTGCGGCAGCGGCTGGCATAAGCATCTTCAGGATTGCCGGGTCGGGCGCTTGCCCGTCGGCCGCGACTTTAGTATGATGGGCTAAACTGATGAACGAGAGAGTACCCGGCAAGGGCCCTGTACAGGGATGAGGCGCCGCGACTGAGAGCGTCCATGTGGGCAGGCGGGGGAAGTTCACTCGGGAAGTGGCCCGTTGAACAGATGGCGAACCCGGCGCGGGTCCGCCGCTGCGGTAGACGGGCCCGCCTGCCCCGCGTTACGGGGTTCAGAGGAAGGCCGGCCATTTGGCGTGCAGCTTTCGAATCAGGGTGGTACCGCGAAAGAGTTTTCGCCCCTAGGCGAAGACTTTTTTATTTTCGCACGCCGGGCCGCCGCCATGCCCTGTGCCCGGCGCGCTTTGCGCCACGGGCAAGGTTCGCTGGGTCGCCGGTATCCCTTTACCCGTCGCGAGTTTAGCGCCATCGGCAAGGTTTGCTGGGCCGGCGCCATCCCCTTGGGCAGCCGCGAGTTTAGCGATAGCGGTGTCCGAAGAGGAGCAAAGGGGATGGCGACGGCTGGCAGAAGACATTTTCAAGACAGGGGGCGAAGGCGATCGAAGCGCGTTTGGCCGAACTGAAGCGACAGGCATTATCCCGCTTGGCAGAATTGGACACACCGGGTGCGCTGGAGAACTGGCGCGTGGTGTACCTCGGGAAAAAGGGCGAGTTGGCCACCGTCCTGCGTGGTATGGGCGCGCTGTCCGCAGAAAAACGGCCCACGGTGGGGCAGGCCGCGAACCAGGTGCGAGATGCGCTTGAAACGGCGTTCGCTGCGCGCCGCGATGAGATGGCGCGTGCGAAAGACGAGGCGCAGGAACGCCGGGAGGAAGTGGACATCACCCTGCCCGGCCGATCCTCGCCGATCGGGGCGGAACATCCGCTGCAAAGGGTGATTCGCCGTCTGGAGGACATCTTCGTCGGCTTCGGGTTCACGGTCGAAGAAGGTCCCGAGGTGGAGCTTGATCACTACAACTTCACGGTGCTCAATTTTCCTTTGGAGCACCCCGCGCGCGACATGCAGGACACGTTTTTTTTCACTGAACAACTGCTGCTGCGCACGCATACGTCGCCAGTGCAGGCGCGCACGCTGGAAAAGTGCGAACCCAATTCGCCGGTGCGCATCATCGTCCCCGGCCGGGTCTATCGGCGCGATGACGACGATGCGACGCACTCACACTCATTTGCGCAATGTGAGGGACTGGTGGTGGGACCGGGCGTGCGCATGAGCGATCTCAAGGGTACGCTGCTCGCCTTCGCACGCGAGATGTACGGCCCCGATCAGCAGGTGAGGCTGCGCCCGAGCTTTTTCCCCTTCACCGAGCCGAGCGCGGAACTCGACGTGCGCTGCATCCACTGTGACGGCGCGGGGTGCGCCACGTGCAAGCAGACCGGATGGATCGAGATTCTGGGCTGCGGCATGGTCCATCCGAACGTCCTGCGCATGAACGGCTACGACCCTTCGCAGGTGAGCGGATTCGCTTTTGGAATGGGAATTGAGCGGATCGCCATGCTGCTCTATCGCGTGGATGACATCCGGGATTTTTATGTGAACGATCTGCGTTTTTTGCGCCAGTTTTCCGGCGCGACACTATAAGAGCTGACAACCTTTATAAAGGGGGAACGGCATGAAAATCACCTGGAACTGGCTGGCGGAGTACGTCGACCTGACCGGCCTGACACCGGAGCGGATTGCGGCGGATCTGACCAACGCGGGCATTCCCGTGGAGTGGATGGAGAAGTTTGGACCGTCTCTGCAGGGGGTGGTGGTGGGGCGGGTGCTGGCGGTGGAAAGCCATCCGAATGCCGACAAACTGCGCGTGTGCGCGGTGGACGCCGGAACGGGCGACCCGCTTTCGATCGTCTGCGGCGCGGCCAATGTCGCCGCCGGCCAGAAGGTTCCCGTGGCGTGTGACGGCGCCTGGTTGCCGGGCGGAACGATCAGGCGGACGAAGCTGCGCGGCGTGGCCTCTGAGGGCATGATCTGCTCGGCGGAGGAGATCGGCCTTAACGTCAGGTTGATGGCCAGGGAGCAGACTTCCGGCATTTTCGTGCTGCCGGACGACGCACCTGTCGGTGAAGCGATCGTCTCCTACCTCGGACTCGACGACACGGTGATGGAACTCGAACTGACGCCGAACCGCTCCGATTGCCTGTCACTGCGCGGCGTCGCATACGAGGTGGCGGCCCTGTACGGGCGCGCGGCGCGGATGCCCGACGACATGGCCGGCAACCTGCTGGGACAGGAGGAATTTCCGCTGCGTGTGCGACTTGACACGGACAAGTGTTCGGGATATGCGGCGCGGGTCGTCGCGGGTGTGACGCCCGGACCTTCGCCGCTATGGATGCAGTTGCGCCTGCTTGCGGTCGGTGTGCGGCCTATCAGCAATCTGGTCGACATCACGAATTACGTGATGTACGAGTGGGGGCAGCCTCTGCATGCGTTTGACTACGACGCGATCGCGGACGGACAGATCATCGTGCGGCAGGCGAAGGCGGGGGAGCAACTGGTCACGCTCGACAGCCAGACGCGCACACTGTGGGAGGATGTGACGCTGATCGCCGACGGACAAAAGGCGCTGGGCCTGGCGGGCGTGATGGGCGGGAAAGACAGCGAAGTGCGCGGGACGACACGCGCGGTGGTCATCGAGTCGGCGCGGTTTGACTCGCTCCAGACGCGGCGGACGGGCAAGGCGCTGCAATTGCGTTCGGAAGCGGAACAGCGTTTTGAACGCGGAGTGGATCCGGTTGTCGTACAACGCGCGCTCTCTCGCGCCGCCGCGCTGATGGAGCGGTATGCGGGCGGCCGGGCAGGGGGACAGGCGGCGGCCGGGACACTGCCGACAGAAGGGGAGACCATGACGGAGATCACGGTGGCGCCTTCACGCATCGGCGCGTTGCTTGGCTATGAGGTTGCACCGACGGAACTGATCCAGGTCTGTGAACGGCTCGGTTTTGCGGCGAGGCCGGTCGATTCCCGAACGGTGCGCGTGTCGGTGCCTTCGCGCAGGCCGGACGTGCTGGCGGAGGAGGATGTTGCGGAAGAATTCGCGCGCCTGGCGGGCTATGACCGCATCCCGGCCACGCTGATGGAGGGGGTCATGTCATCCGGCAGGCTGACGGGACGCCAGCAGTTGCAGCGAAGTCTGCGCCGCTATCTGCTGGATCGCGGACTGCAGGAGGTCTGGACGTATGCGCTGACCTCGGAGGAACAGATGGAAAAGGCGGGCATCGACGGCGCGCACCATCTGCGCAGGGCCGCCGCGCTGAACAATCCCCTGTCGGAAGAACGCAGAGTGCTGCGCACCTCGCTGCTTCCGTCCTTGCTGGAAGTGGCCCAGTACAACGCGAACCGCCGCATGGCGGACATCCGCATCTTCGAACTCGGCGCCGTCTTTTATCCGCAGAGCCTTCCCCTGCGGGAGCAGCCGGCTGAAGAGCGCTTTCTGGCGGGACTGCTGGCCGGCCGCGCCGAACCTGTGACGCCGCACGGAACGGCGCGTGCGTTTGATTTTTTCGATGTGAAAGGCATCGTGGAGAGCGTTCTTGATTTCGTGGGCGCGGATCCCCTTGCACTGAAGATCGCTTCCGACCGCTCGCCGTACCTGCACGCAGGCCAAGCCGCACGGCTGGCCGCCGACGACAGGCCGGTCGCCCTGTTTGGCCGTCTCCGGCCTGTCGTGGCGGAACGGTTCGATCTGCGGGACGTGTATTATTTTGAAATTGATTTTGAGGCTCTGGCGGCGCTTTCGCGCACTACACTTCACGTTGTGAGACTGCCGCGGCATCCTGCGAGCGAGCGCGATCTGGCGTTTGTCGTCGCGCGCGATGTCGCGGCGGAGCAATTGCTGGTTGCCGTGCGCCGCGCGGCGGGACCGCTCCTGGTGGATGTGCGGGTGTTTGACGTCTTTGCGGGCGCGGCGCTCGGGGACGGGTACAAGAGCATTGCGTTGCATCTGGTGTTACAATCTGCGGGGCGCACGCTGACGGAAGAAGATGTGAGGGATGTGCTGAACGCCGTGGTCGAAGGCGCCGGGCGTGAAGTGGGGGCGCAGTTGCGCGCGCAATAGTCTGTTGCAGGATTTTTGACCGGCCGTCGCGAAGAAGTAGTCAAGAAGTGAACAGCGGTGAAGTGGTGGGGGAAACCCTTTCGGACAACCTCTGATCGTATCGGTGGTGGAGCGGGTGAGTGATGAGCAGTTCCGCGTCAGGGTGGATATTTTTGGTCGGCAGTACACATTGCGCGGATCCGGTTCACCGGATCGGCTCACTCGCATTGCGAAGCTTGTGGACGGCAAGATGAACGAGTTGTTCGCACAGAACGGCCGCCT
>JAJZZT010000327.1 GCA_021797415.1 Bacillota bacterium | reverse complement strand
GAACTTGAATCGTTTGTCGCGGTTGCCGGCAAACCGAAGATGCAGGTTGTACTGCATGAAGCGGACCGCGAGATCGACCGGGAGGCGCGGGCGTTTGCGGCGGACAAGCTCCGGCAGGCCATCAGGACGGCGGAGAAACACGCGCGGGAAGAAGCGATCGACGCTGTGCTGAAGGAAACGAAGGAGGCGTTCGTCGAGCGTTTCCCCGATCGCGGTGCGGAGATCGAAGAGGTTCTCCACGATATCGTGAAGGAAGTCGTCCGCGCGGCGATTGTCGGGGAGGGCATCCGTCCGGACGGCCGGTCGCTGGACGAGATCAGGCCGATCTCGTCCGGTGTCGGTCTGCTGCCGCGCACGCATGGATCGGGACTGTTCACGCGCGGCCAGACTCAGGCGCTGTCGGTCTGTACGCTCGGCGCGCTCGGCGATGTGCAGATGCTCGACGGGATCAGCCCGGAGGAGAGCAAACGGTTCATGCACCACTACAACTTTCCCCCGTTTTCCACGGGAGAGGCCAGGCCGCTGCGCGCGCCCAGCAGGCGGGACATCGGGCACGGCGCCCTGGGCGAGCGGGCGATTGAACCAGTCATTCCCGACGAAGAGACGTTTCCGTACACCATCCGCCTCGTGGCGGAGGTGCTGGAGTCAAACGGATCAACGTCCCAGGCGAGCATTTGCGCATCCGTGCTTGCGCTGATGGATGCGGGAGTGCCGATCAAGGCCCCGGTCGCCGGCGTTGCGATGGGACTGGTCAAAGAGGACGACCAAGTGGCCGTGTTGACCGACATCCAGGGGATGGAAGACCACCTGGGGGACATGGATTTCAAGGTGGCGGGAACGGCGCAGGGCGTGACCGCACTGCAGATGGACATCAAGATCAAGGGCATCGGCAGGGAGATTCTCGAAAGCGCGCTGGCAAAGGCGCATGAAGGCCGCATGTTCATCCTGCAAAAGATGACCGAAGCAATTGACGCTCCGCGCAATGAGCTGTCACAACATGCGCCGCGAATTTTCACGCTGCGCATCAGCCCGGACAAGATCCGCGAAGTCATCGGCCCAGGCGGGCGGGTGATCAACAAGATCATTGAAGATACCGGCGTGAAAATCGACATCGAACAGGACGGACGGGTGTTCATCGCGACGCCGAACGCCGAGGCGGGCGAACGCGCCAAGGCGATCATCGAAGGCATCGTGCGCGATGTGGTGGTGGGCGAGACGTACGACGGACGGGTCATGCGGGTGGAGAAATACGGCGCATTTGTCGAGATCCTTCCCGGCAAGGACGGTCTTGTGCACGTGTCGCAACTCGCCGCCGAGCGGGTGGCCAAGACGGAGGATGTCGTGAAAGTGGGCGACTCGATTCGCGTCAAGGTCACCGAGATTGATGCGCAGGGTCGCGTCAATCTGTCGCATCGCGAGGTGCTCCGCGACCAGGGCGTGCCGATTGTGGACGCGCCGCCGCGCGCGGCAGGTGAAGGCGGCATGCGCGACCGGCCGGGTCGACCCGCGGGCGACCGGACAGACCGGCGGCCGTCTCCGGCGGGACGGCCGCGTTAGGGGAGCTGCGATAAACCAAATTCCGGTCCCCCAGGCAGCAGGGGTCTAATCAACGCCGCAGCCACATACCTTGTCCCCAGGGGATGTGTGATAAAATCGGGAATTTGCTTTATCACACATCCCCCGGGAGGGATGCGCCTTGAAGAGAAGACGTCGGACCGTCTATCTGTATTTCTTTTCAAAACAAGCAATGGTGATCGGCCTGTGCATCGTGGCGCTGATGGCGTTGATTCCACTACGACCGACTGGCCGCGTGAACCTGCGACAGGCCGCCGCTGTGGGCGCTCCCGGAGAGGATGCGCACCGTCTGCTCGAACGCGTTGCGAAGGTGTTCGACGCGCCGCCGGTCGATGCCAGGATCGACCGCGTGTGGCAACTCGTTCCGGAACTCAATGGCCTGCGCCTGAATATCCAGGCCACCCTGCGCCGGTGGGAGGGACTTGACACCAGGATGGTGTTTGAGCAGGTGGCGCCGAGGACGACGGCTTCCGATCTTGTCGCCGCCCCGATCTACCGCGGCAATCCCGCCAAGCGCGAAATGGCCCTGATGTTCAATGTGGCGTGGGGAACGGAGTACGTGCCGGGCATTCTTTCGATCCTGCGCGCGCATCACGCGAAAGCCACATTTTTTCTGGACGGGTCGTGGACAAAGCGCAATCCGGATGTCGCAAGGCAGATCGCGGCGGCGGGCATGGAGGTGGGCAGTCACGCCTACAACCATCCGATGATGAGCAGATTGTCGCGCGAGCAGATGATCTCTCAACTGACGCGGACGAACAGCGCCATCACCGCGGCAACCGGCCTGCAGGTCGTGCTGTTTGCCCCTCCCGCGGGCGACTTCAACAATATGGTCGTGCGTGTGGCGGCGGGTATGAACATGAAGACCATACTCTGGACATTGGATACGATCGACTGGCGGCGTCCCGCCCCCGCAGTGATTCTGCGCAGGATTGTGCCGCGCCGGACGCCGGGAGCGCTTGTCCTGATGCATCCGACGGCGCCGACCGTTGCCGCGTTGCCTGCCATGATCCGGCAGTTGCAACAGGCGGGGTATCGTCTGGTGACCGTCTCGCAATTGCTTTCGCCCGTGCGGCCGGCCCCGAATACGCTGCGCAGTGCGCTGACCGCGGCCGGGTTGAGCGACAATGGGGCGTCTGATATAGTGAAACAGAACGACGCATGACTATTCAAATATTTGGAACTTAAGATATAGCGTCGACAACGAGGAGGTTGTCTTTGGTTTATCAAAATACCCTTTCAAACGGCGTCAGGGTTGTGATGGAAACCATATCGACGGCGCGGTCCGTCAGCATGGGCGTGTGGATCCGGACGGGCACCCGCGATGAAACGCCCGCACAAAACGGCATATCCCACTTTCTTGAGCACATGTTTTTCAAGGGAACGAGCACGCACACCGCCCGTCAACTGGCTGAAGTGTTCGACGGCATCGGCGGCCAGGTGAACGCTTTTACGACGAAAGAATACACCTGTTTCCATGCCAGGGTGCTGGACGAACACGCGGTCCTGGCGTTATCCACGCTGGCAGACATGATGTTCGATTCCTTGCTTGACGAAAAGGAACTGGAGCGGGAAAAACGGGTCATTCTTGAAGAGATCAAGATGTACGAGGACAACCCGGAGGAATTGGTGCACGATCTCATTGTCGAACACGTCTATCCTGATCATCCACTGGGAGCCAATATACTGGGGACCGAGCAGAGTTTATCCGGAATCGACCGGGCGATGCTGCAAGATTACGTGGAACACCGCTATACGCCGCGCGAATGGGTGATCTCGCTATCCGGGAGACTGGACCCGGACGGTATGATGACTGAACTGGAACGCCTGTTTGGCAGTTTTCGGCGTTCGCCCCTGGATCTGCTGGACAAGGCGCCCGTTTTTGCGGTCGGGGAGCGCTACGAGGCGCGCCCTGTCGAACAGGTGCATGTATGCCTCGCGACACCGGGGTATGCATATGACGATGAGCGGACGTATGCGCTGGCGCTGTTGAACAATATCCTGGGCGCGAGCTCCAGTTCCCGGCTTTTCCAGGAGATCCGCGAAGAACGCGGGCTGGCGTACAATGTGTTTTCTTACCACAATGCGTACAGGGATTGCGGACTGCTCAGCCTGTACTTCGGCTCTTCGCCGGGGCAGGCGCAGACGGTGCTTGACGTGCTCCTGGAAACGGTGCGCGGGCTCGTGGCCAAAGGTGTGACGGACGCCGAGCTGCACAAGGCGAAAAATCAGGTCAAAGGTTCGCTGATCCTGAGTATGGAGAGCACGTCCAGCAGGATGAGCCGGATCGGCAAAAACCTGTTGCTGCTTGGCCGGCAGGTAGAGTGGGATGAGACAATCGGCCTGATTGAAAGAGTTTCCGCTTCCGATGTCCGGAAGGTGGCGCAAGAGCTTTTCTCCGGCCCGCTGTCCATGCTCGCGATCGGTCCCGATTCGCGTCCGTTGCAGTTGCGCGTTGGGCGGTGGCTGTGAATGAGAGGGTTTGAGTGGGTGCCCGGCGTGGACTGCACAGGGCTGTCGTTGCCCCGACGCCAGACGGAGGGGGCTGCAGGATATGACCTCGCGCTCTGTGAAGAGGTAGCCGTCCCGGCAGGGAAGATCGTTCTTGCGCCGACCGGGGTGCGCGCGCTGGTGCCCGACGGAGAGTTTGTCGGCGTCTTCGCGCGCAGCAGCCTGGCGCTGAAATACGGTCTTGTGCTGGCCAACGGCGTCGGCGTGATTGACCGCGATTACTACGGCAATCCGGACAATGGCGGACATATCCACGTGCCCCTGTGGAACACGGGCGAAGCGGATGTCCTGCTGCCGCGGGGCGAACGTGTCGCCCAAGCGATTTTTCTTGGCTTTGCTTTGGCGGATGGAGACGACCCGGCGGCGGCCGTCAGGAGAATGGGCGGCTTCGGATCGACAAACCATCCCGGCGGACCCCTTCACCGTTGATGGGCGGGCGGCATATCCTGTACGCAGGCGGATATTGCAGACGGACACGGCACAGGCGTGCCTTGCTATTTGCGCGCGTTTGCGTACAATGGGTTGAAAGGGGTCCCGGGATATGCTTACGGGGATCAGGATGGCGTTCATTGGCGGTGACGCCCGCACGGTCGAAGTCGTGCGGTATGTCAGCGACTTGGACGCATCGACGTGGCTGTATGGTTTCGACCGTATGCAGGAGAGCTTTCCGGACATGCAAAAAAGCGCCCTGTCGCCGGATGGCCTGCACAAAGCCGATGTGGTCGTCCTTCCGGTTGCCGGCATGGATGAACGCGGCGTGGTGGATGCCCGCTTTGCCGATGAACCGCTGATGCTCGACGACGGGCATTTTGCGGCGATCCGCCGCTCGGCGCCGGTTTTTACCGGGATCGCCCGACCGGCTTTGCAGGCCGCTGCCAGACGGCATGGATTGCAGTTGATTCGCCTCATGGAACTGGATGAAGTGGCGATCCTGAATTCCATCCCGACGGCGGAGGGCGCGATCGCTTTGGCGATGGAGCATACGGATATCACGCTTCACGGGTCAACTTGCGTGGTCCTCGGCCTTGGGCGTTGCGGCATGACGCTGGCCAGAACGCTGTCCGGTCTCGGCGCGCGCGTGCGGGTGTGTTCCCGCAAGCCGGGCGATCTGGCGCGCATCATCGAATTCGGACTTGCGCCATGCCCGCTGT
>JAJZZT010000063.1 GCA_021797415.1 Bacillota bacterium | reverse complement strand
ATGGCAAGGTCAAACCGGGAACACTGTCCCACAAAACCCACGAAGCGCGTGGCGGTCGTCTCATGTTCATCGTACATCACGTCGATCTGGTCCATTCGATCATTCCACTCCATTCAGGGCAGGACGCGCCATTTCTTCGCCAGTTCCAGAAATGCCGCGCGATCTCCGCTGTCGATTGCGCGATCAATCTGTTTGCGCAACTCCTCTTTGTGATTGACGCGCTGCGCGACTTCGGCGATGACGTCGCCGACAAAGGGAGGGATGGGCAATTCAGGCAAATTTACATAAAGATAGAGCGTCTCCTGACTTTTGAAAAAGCGCTGCAACCCCTCCAGAATGGCCGCGGTCTGGGACAATTTCTGGGCGGCGCCGTCAACCGGGAGGCGCGCGATCATGCCGTGGCGCGCGATGATCAGCAAGGGCACGTTTTCGAGTGTCACACTGGTTGTCGTCACACGCTCACGGTATTGATTGAGCAATTGGACCACCCGTTCCCCGCCGGACGGCAGGATTCGCAGTTGTAGTTCAGCAATTTCCGACTCCATGATCACGGCGCGTACCCCCTTTTTTTCGGCCGTTTCACACATATCCCCAAACGTCGGCGCGTCGGCGCCGTGAACCATATCTCATTTTATCCTATCATACGCCTTTTGCTGTCGTTCTCAACCCTGAAATGGCCCTGTGTTTGAAGGATCATTGCGTGATTCAGCGTCGTGGATGTGTTACGATACCGAGAGGCATGACCATTTACAGTGCGAATGAAAGCTGGTGTTGACTCATGTCATCAATTCCGACCGTTGTTGAACAGACGACTCATGGCGAACGCGCATACGACCTCTATTCGCGATTATTGAAGGACCGCATCGTCTTTCTCGGTTCCGAGGTGGATGATGACGTCGCCAATTCCATCATTGCGCAGTTACTTTTCCTGGCGTCCGACGATGCGCAAAAGGACATCCATCTTTACATAAACAGCCCGGGCGGATCGGTCGCGGCCGGCTTTGCGATCTACGATACGATGCAGTACATCAAGCCGGATGTCGCGACCATCTGCGTGGGACTCGCGGCATCCATGGGGGCGGTGTTGCTCTGCGCCGGCGCGCGCGGCAAGCGCAGCGCCTTGCCCAACGCGGAGGTGATGATTCATCAGCCGCTTGGCGGACGGTCAGGACAGGCGAGCGACCTGAAGATCGCGGCCGAACACATCCTGCGCACGCGCGACCGGTTGAATCGCGTGCTGGCGCAGGCCACCGGACAGCCCTTGGAACGGATCGAACGCGACACGGACCGGGACTTTTTCATGTCTGCCGAGGAAGCGAAGGCGTACGGCCTGGTGGATCAGGTCATTCGGCGATGACGCAAGGCGTCGCCTTCCGTGGATTCATGGAGCGCGCCCTTTACGGGCCTGACGGATACTACACGGCGCGGCGTCCGGAATTGGGACGCCGCGGGGATTTCTTTACAAATGTCCACGTATCGCCGCTTTACGGCGAATTGTGGGCGTCGTTCGTGTTGGCCAGGATCGCCCCGACAGACGGTCGCTACACCGTGCTTGAACTCGGCTGCGGCGACGGCCGCTTCGCCTCCGCTTTCCTGCCGTCGCTCGCGGTCGGCGCGCATCAGTCCGGTGCGACTGTCCTGTATGCGGGGATCGATGTATCGGATGAGGCGCGGCGCCGATTGGAGCGGACGCTGGAACGGACGGCGGACGAACTTGGCCCGCTTGCCCAAAACCTGGAGTACATGACGGCCCCAGACGTTGCCGCCGCCGTGACGCGAGACGGCCGCCTGCGCGGAGGCTGGGTTTTTGGCAATGAGGTGCTTGACGCACTTCCGTGCGATATCGTTCGTTGCGATCCGGACGGGGAAACGCTGCAACTCTTTGTCGTGGACCGCTCCTCCGGCGGCGTTCCGGGACCGTTTCAGGACCGGTCGCTTGCGACTGTTTTTCGCGAGGCAGACCGGGAGTGCCGCCATTATGCCGAACGCTACCTGCTTCCGCTTGTTCGCGAACGGGGCGAGACCGTGATTGCGGAAGCGCACACGGGACTTGCGGCGTTTCTTTCGGCGCTGATCGCGTCTGTGCAACCGCAGGCGCTCGCATTTGTGGATTACGGAGGGCATACGGCGGATATCGTCTCCCCGGACCGCCCGCTCGGCTCTCTGCGTGCCTACCGCGGCGGGCGGGTATCCACAGACGTGCTGCAGACGGGCGAGGACGGACCGCGCGATCTCACGTTCGATGTGGACTTTTCCGTGCTTTCTGAACTGCTGGCGTCCGACGGGTACGATGTCGATCCTGTGCAGCGGCAGGGCGCCTTTCTGGTGGCGTTGCCAGATTTTTCGCGCGTGGTGGAGGCGCACATGCGGCTGCGCCCGCATCCATCGCTTGCGGTCCGCCAATTGGTGCTGCCCGGCGCGATGGGCGACCGCTTTCTTGTGTGTTGCGCCGACAGGCACAATGCCGTATAAGATGGCGCCGCCGCTCCCACACTACGTTGTGCGGGTGAACGAACGGATTCACCCGACTGTCAACGGTGGGAGGAAGACGGATGCGATCGTGGATATGGTTCGCTCAATTGGTTCTGTTTGTGTTGCAACTGGCGACAATCGGCATCGCCGTGCGGCGCGTGGAGCCTGGCGCACGCTACCGCACGGCGGTCTCGTTGCTCGGAATCATGCGTAATCGCCAATTGGTGTGATAGGTTTTCTGCGAATGCGGGATTTGCGCCAGACGCTGCAAGCTCTGGCGTTTTTTCTTTTCTTGCGTCTGCCCCCTTTTTGAACAACCTCTTTGCGGGGGGAAATGGTGTTTAGCGTCAGACAGTCGCATATAGATAGATTGAGAGTCCCTCACAGTGTTTTGAGGGGACATGGGATAAACCAAATCTCATGTCCCCTAGACGGGGATTTGCTTAGTTGCGGAAGGGGAATCCGCCCATGAAGACCATGCGGCAGGACGCGTGGAGCGCTGAAGATGACGCAAAACTGGCGAGCGTCGTCCTTCGCCACATCCGCGAAGGCAGCACCCAATTGGCGGCGTTTGAGGAAAGCGGGGAACTGTTGGGGCGGACGTCCGCCGCGTGCGGATATCGGTGGAACGCATGTGTGAGAAAGCTGCATTTGGCCGCAATCGATCTGGCAAAGCTGGAGCGCAAGGAACACCGGGAGGAAAAAGGGAAAGGATCCGGCCCGGAGGACGATGCGCCGGTTGCGGCGGATGGTTCGACCGTGACATGGAATGCCGTCTTCCGTTTTCTCAAACAGTTCCGGCATGAATTTGGAGTTCTGCAGGCGAGCGTGCGCCAGCTTGAGCGGGAGGCGGAACAGAAGCGTCAGGCGGGCGAACGATTGCGTACGGATAAACAGGATCTTCTGCAAAAACTGAATCACTTGTCAGAGGAACACGCGCTCATCAGCGAAGACCATCGTACCTTGCAACACATCGTCGAGCGGGCGAGACGCAGGAGTTTTGCGGACGCCGAGCAGTCTTTGGGCGACGAGCGCGACGAGAAAGAGGAGGACCGCCAGCATGACCGGTAGTGTGAAGCAGATCCGGCGCAAACGACGCGCGCGCCGGTTTCGGCGCGCGCGTCCGCCCATCCCGTGTTACTTCTTCGCTTGCGCGTAGTTGGCGGCAACCTCGGGCCAGTTCACGATGTTCCAGAAGGCGCCGATATAATCGGCCCGCTTGTTCTGGTATTTCAAATAATAAGCGTGCTCCCATACGTCAAGCCCGAGAATCGGTGTCAAACCTTCCATATAAGGGCTGTCCTGATTGGGCGTGCTGATCACGGAGAGCTTGCCGTCCGCATTTGCGACGAGCCATGCCCAACCGCTTCCGAAGCGTGTGGCGGCCGCTTTGACAAAGTCCTCCTTGAATTTTGCAAAGCTGCCGAATGACTGATTGATCGCCGCAGCGAGCGCGTCTGACGGTTCGCCGCCGCCGGACGGGCTGAGGATGCGCCAGAACAGGTTGTGGTTGGTATGGCCGCCGGCGTTGTTGCGGACGGTCGTGCGTATGTTCTCGGGGACGCTGTCGATCCGGCGAAGAATATCCTCCACGCTCTTGCTCTGCAGGTCGGGATGTCCCTCAAGCGCATTGTTCAGATTGTTGGTGTACGCGACATGGTGACCGTCGTGATGGACGGTCATCGTTTTGGCGTCGATGTGCGGTTCCAGGGCGTCAGCCGGATAAGGCAGAGCCGGGGTCTGAAATGCCATGTGAAATCCCTTCTCTCGTATAAGTGTGCGTATGTAGCGAATCCCGCGTTGTGAACTCGCGACAACACGTATTGTATCACATCGGGCGGGCGGTGTGTTTCGGGAGGCTCCATGATCCGCGGTTGCTTTCGGCGGTCGGGCATGGCGAAACCGAATGATGGGAAAATAACATATGGTTTCAGAGACGCGGATGGGGTGGTGGGTGGATTGTCCAAACTGCGCGGTACGCTGATGTGGCTCCTGACGGGAGTGGCCGCATGCGCGCTGACCGGCTGTTTTGATCGGGCGGAACTGGAGGAGCAGGCATTCCTGGTGACACTGGGCGTCGACCGTGTCGGACACAATCTGACCATGCTGACGGCGCGCGTCGCCGTACCGAGCAAGCTGAGCGGCACGAGCGGCAGCGGGTCCTCGGCGGGCGGCGGCGAAGGAGGGACGCCTGTGGTGTCCGCCGCGGGAAGGAACATGAATGAAGCGTTGCTCCTGATGAACACCGGGATTGAGCGTTCGCTCAATCTGTCGCATCTGTCGGCCGTCATTTTTGGCGAAAGAGCGGCCAAGGACGGGTTGCTGCCGTACCTGCGCACCCTGGTGCGCTACAGGGAGTTTCGCCGGACGCTTTACCTGTTTGTTGCGCGTGGGAATCTCAGCGATGTTTTCGACAAAGACAAACCGGAACTGGAGATGTCGCTCACGCGCTACATCGAGGACCTGAATTCACTCGGCGCGCGGACGGGAATTGCGCCAAGCACGCAGGTGCATCAGTTTCTGGGCGATCTGGAGGCGTCCCATCTGGATCCGGTGGCGCCGATTCTCGCGCTGAACCGGCAGGTGGCAAAGGAGAAGAAAAAGTCGGCCGGGAGTTCCTCCCATATAAACGGCCGGACGGTTTCGTACCAAGCGGGCAGAATTGACCGTGCGGGAGGAAATCCGGTGGAGTGCATCGGTACTGCGGTTTTCCGCAATGATCGCATGGTGGGTCAATTTGACGGCAGAGAGACGAGATACATGCGCCTGCTCGACCGGTCCCTTCAGCGCATGATG
>JAJZZT010000211.1 GCA_021797415.1 Bacillota bacterium | reverse complement strand
TCTGATGGCAGACGCGATGCAGCCGTTCTCGTAAACCGGCCTGACGGCTACAATGTCCGCAAACCGGATGGGCATCATGGGCATGGTCTCATTTCCTCCGTATCATCCACAAATGTGTAAGCTATTTTATTATGATTATTTCACAATGAAAATACATTGGCAAGTATTCTGTCAAAATTATTGGCGTAACCGAAGGGGCAATGATACCGTGTCCAAGGCGAGTTCCGGGCTGGGACATGCATTTTGTGATCAATTCCCGCCGTCCGCGAACGTGGTTGTCCATAAGTGGGCCGTCCTTCGCGCCGACTTGCGCATAACCGCGCAATTGCGCGCCGCACATCCATTTTTGCGCAAAAGGACGCCCATCCCCCATGCTGACTGTGCGCAGATCGACGGAGGACCGGTCCGGAAAGGTCTTTATGCACACTCATCGACTATTCCTATTCCCATGCGAAACGGCGCCAGACTGGGTCACAGACGGCGAGGTCCCCGGCGCGGAGGAACTCGTCCGGCTGGCGCAATACGGCGACCGCGCCGCGCTCGCCGAACTCTGCCGCCGCTACGCGCCCCTCATTGCAAGCACTGTGCGGCGTTACAGAGGTTTGCGAACGGAATGGGAGGATCTCACACAATCCGCTTTTGAAGCGTTTGTCCGTTCCGCGCAGGAATTTGATCCGCAAACAGGAGTCTTTTTCGGCCATTACATCAGGCTGCGCGTGCAGGGAGCGGTGCGCACCGCCGTACGCAGATGCGAACTGCAGATGAAGCGCAGCCTGCCCTTGGAAGAAGACGCCGGACCGGCCGGACCCGGCGCCCGCCAGGGCGGGGCGATGCGGTTGCATGAGGAAGACGGCGGGATGCGCGCGGCGTTTTTACGTGTGGAGTGGGAGGAACTGCTCGCGGCGCTCACGGTTCGCGAACGCGCCGCGATCAAGTGGACGATCCTGCGCGGCTATCGTACGCAAGACCTGGCGGACAAGGCGAACGTGGGGCGCGAAACAGTCAAAACGTGGCGACGGCGCGGGTTGCGCAAGCTGCGCGCTGCGCTGGCGCGGGGTTGACCCTTCTTGGCCTACCCCTTCAAAACCGGGCCGAGAAGGGACGAGGTAAGATGCAAGCAGGGGTTTGGTGAAGCCTGGAGAGGCGCGCGGAGTGTACGAAACAGGTACATGAGCACGCCTCTCCAGCGCGAGCCGAAGCCCTGCGACGCAGAGTTCTCGCCCCTTCTCGGCCTACCCCTCAAAGGCTGGCGATCGACTGGGCCATCTTGTCGGCAATACTGACACCCTCCACCGCGGCGTTGTAGTCGTGCTGCGTCTGTACGAGCAATGCCATCTGCTCGGTGAGATTGACGTTTGACTGCTCCAGCGTCCCGCCTTGCACCGTTCCTGTCAGGGCGACGCCGCCCGCCGGAGTCGCGTTGGTCACCGGCGCAAAACCGCCATTCAAACCGTAGATGTCGCCGCCCAGACTGTGCAGGGCGTTCGCTGGGTTGGCGACAAACGCAAGACCGAGCCGGCCGATGCGAACGGTCGCGCCCCGCACGGTTTTCCCGGTCAGGACGCCGTCTTGCGCCGTCCGGATGCTTGATTGGGCAATGTTCGTGAGATCAAGCCGCCTGCCGTTTGCGCCAAGCACATAATTGCCCTGTGCGTCGGCAAGATAGAATCGCCCGTTTGCGGGGTCCCTGCTCAAAATGAAATTTCCGGCGCGCGTGTAGCCTGTCTGGCCGTTCGGCAATCGCACCATGAAAAACCCGGGTCCGGTAATCGCCATGTCCAGCGGATTGCCCGTTGGTTTGTACGCCCCGGCCTGAAATGAGCGCTGCCAGGGCAGCGTGTAGACACCCGTGCCGAGCCAGTTGCTCCCGCCCGGCGTCTGGCGTTGCGGCAGTCCGGACACCGCGGGAGACTGGTTGTACACCTGCGTGAGCGTGTCGGCGAAAGAGACTCCGACACTCTGATAGCCAACCGTGTTCAAATTTGCGATATTGTTCGCGATCGCGTCGAGCCGCTGTCCCTGGCTGCGCACCGCGGACGCGGCGGCACTCACGATATCCATATGACAGAACCCGGTTCAAAAAACCTACTATAATCTCTCATAGGTTTTTTCGACTCTTTCGAGCCCGCGGTCTTGCAGGATTCATCCGCTTGGAGGCTGCTCTCGCACCACCGAAGATGAGCCGGACCAGAGAACGGAAAAGTCGCCCTTTCCCATGTCTGATCCGTGTTTCCATCCTCCCGGGTGTTACCCGGTCCCGATCAGATTTCCCGCCGCGCCTTTCTCCACGTGTACGCGGCAGGAGCCTTTCGTTACCCTTGAAGCAGTCCCTTACGTTGATCCAACCACGAAACCAGGCTTCCTCCCTTCTCCATTAAGGTTTTTTCGATCGCTTTCTTTGCTTGACGCCAAATACTCCAATCCGTTTTTCGATACGCCGTCTCGTTGAACGTTTGCTTGGCAGCCAACCAATCCTTGATTGGTTTTGGAACGTTTTCCCGGCGAATCTTTAACCCACCGCGCCTTGCAATCACCAGCGCCGCCGACTCGTGCACGCTGATGCCGTATTGTGGCTGGTATTTCAACCGTCCAATCACCGATGTGTACGCAGGGTGTACTTTCCGAAGTTCCACCCCTTCCCGCTTGGCTTCACGTTCCACTGCGACCAATACCCTGCGATAGACAAACTGGTGGGTGATCCGGCGAAACTTCGTACTGACTTCTTTGTCCTTTACAAATCTCAGATCTTCCATGACCAGTCCCGCGCCGCGTTCCTTCGCGTACCCGACGACTTGCCGTGCCAGATTCCCGGTCAACCAATCACGGCGCTGACTTCGCGCATCGTACAGTTGTCCTTCCCGATAGCACTGAAAGGCTTGCGGGTTCCCATCGGTTCGAACATGGCACAGAGCCACCAGCGTCGGGTTCGTATCCATCCCAACCCATCCGTTGACCGGATGCGTCACCAGCTTGGCGGACATTTCCTCGACTGTGATGTGAACGTGATAAACACCGCGCTTCCGCAAAATTTCTACCTGGTACGGATCGCCGTGTTCGATCGCCCGGTGCAATAGCGCCACGTAATCGCGTCCGTTCATGGCTCCCGTCGTCTTCGAGATTTCCCGTGGTACATACAGGGGAATCTTCCGTTTGTCGTATCGAATGCTTTTGCCGTGTGCTTCACCGCGATCCAACGAAATCTCCAGCCGCCACGCGCCGTCTTGTTCGTGAATCCGAAGGAGCGGGTTCCCTTTCTTTGTACGATCTCCTCTTGCCACCAAGCGGCCGTTTCTGGCGTCATCCCACTCTTGTCGCCACGCTGCCTGATTGACACCCTCTTTGAACTGCGACAGATATAGTCCGCGGCTTCCGAAAATCACCGGAGGAAACGTACTTTGCTCTGCATGTTGTTGGTAAAACGCCACCTTGCGTTGCTGCTTCTCCAGTTTGCTTCGGAGTCCCGGCAACTTCCGTGATTGCGCATCTTTCTTGGCGATCTTGTTGATTCGTTCAACCGTTTTGCGTTTGCGCCGTTGCCACAATTCAAGGTGTTCCCTGACGAGCGCCTTCTGGCCTGCAATGAGTTGATTCGCTTCGGCGACCGCATCTTTGGCGTAGCGCAGCGGCAATCCGGTTTCTGCGGCCAGGTTGCGTTCCAATTCGACCATTTTTGTGCCCGCCTCCAATAACCGCTTGAAGGCGTAGCGCACCATGAATCCATATGTCCGCATCAGACGGTCCAAGCCTTGGGCGGTCTCCTCGCCAACTTCAAGTAATACACCTTGAAACGTCGTTTTCATTCCGATTCCACTCCCGTCACGGGGTCTTGCAATGTGGATCGAACGACTTCAACGAGCTTAAGACAACCGATACGTCTCGCCGTGCGACCATCTGCAAAACCTTTTGTAACCCACGACGGTGTTCATTCAGGCCGCTCGCCGTATCAGAAACCACGGCGAAAATAGGCCAGCCCTGTTGTGCGGCATAAGCGCTCAATCGACCCGTTTGACGGTCCAAATGACCTGCGTCTTCTTGTTTTTTCGTGGACACCCTGGCATAAATGGCGCACGTACAAGAGGGTGACTCGTCTTTCTCGTGCGTCAGTTTTTGTAACCCAGCGACACGGTAGCGGCGATGCCCTGTCGGTGTCCGTTCTGGCGCCACCAAGCCATTCTCTTCCCATTTTCGCAGGGCGCTGATGCTGACACCGAGCATTTTCGCTGCCTTTCCGATACTCACATACTTTTCTTCCATTAGCGGTATCACCCAACATGATTATACTATATTGAATGAGATTAAAACAGGTTATTGTGATGCTGCTTCAACCTCCTTTCTGCCTACCCCTCCAGCGCGAGCCGAAGCCCTGCGACGCAGAGTTCTCGCCCTTTTTCAGCCTACCCCTTCAAAACCGGGCCGAGAAGGGACGAGGTAAGATGCAAGCAGGGGTTTGGTGAAGCCTGGAGAGGCGCGCGGAGTGTACGAAACAGGTACATGAGCCTACCCCTCCAGCGCGAGCCGAAGCCCTGCGACGCAGAGTTCTCGCCCCTTCTCGGCCTACCTCTCTCTACAAGCCCTGGACGGCGCCGACCGACGAGACAGTCGTACTAAGCGTACTGTCGATCGTCTGCACCACTTTCTCATCCGCCATATAGTTCTGATAAATACCGAGCATCTGCATCGCATTGCCGGTTCCGTTGACATTGGCCATCTCCAGAGCGCCAACCTTGATCGTGCCCGGCGGAGCCACATAGTGCGACTGGGCGGTCGGCAGAAAATCCGTCGCGCCCAGTGCGCGCAGCGTCCCGCTATCGACGCCGACCGCGCCGAAATGCGCGCCGGGTAGGGGCTTCCCCGCCGGCGTGACGATCAGGTAGGACGGCTGCCCGTTCGCGCTGCGCAGAGGCGCTCCGTTCGTCCCGAAATACTCCTGTCCCGTGTAGGCTGGATTGAGCATGATGGCGGACTGGAGCAGCGGCTGTCCATTTGCCCCGACGGCCAGCACACGCTGGCCAGTGGCGCTGTACAGCAGGTGGCCTGCGCCGACCTGGAAGTGTCCGTCGCGCGTCAAGGCCACGCTCGTCACCTTCCCCGCGGTCGTGTTGGCAACGGCAAAAAAGCTGCGCACCCCGCCCGTCACCGCGTTGGTCATGCGCAAAAACGCGCCGGACGAGAGGGGAACAGGCCGCCCGTTTGTCAGGCGCAACGTGTACGACATCTGTCCGGCGGCATCCTGCAATGGAGATCCGTTTTCGCCAAACAGGTTGAGCCCTTTGTACTTGGGATTGGCAATC
>JAJZZT010000169.1 GCA_021797415.1 Bacillota bacterium | reverse complement strand
GACGGCCATTCCGTCTTCATTGCGCGCGCGATCCAGCCGGATGTGGTTGGTGCGGCGCGCCGGGCAGACGGCGGCAAAACGGTCCAGCGGCTCGCGGTCTTCAAAGTAGATGGTCAGGGTTATGGCGGCGGCGCGGTCGGACGTGTTCAGGACGCAGACCGCCTCGTGGCTCACCTGTTCTCCCGTGCTGCCGACAGGCAGAAACCCGTCCGGTATGAGCCAGGTTCGCTTTCCTTGCATCCACACTCCTCCTCTCTTGAATGCGACAGGGCCCTGGTGCGAAAGCGGCCGGGCGCGCATCCCACTTCGCGCGTGAACAGCCGGCTGAAAAACGCCGGGTCCTCGTAGCCGATCATGGCGGCGATATTGATGATCTTTTCGTCCGTCTCGACCAGCAGGGATCGCGCTTTCTCGATGCGGATCCGGTGAATCTTTTCGACCACGCTCATACCAATTTCCTCGCGGAAGATCCGGTTGAGGTGGCGCGCGCTGATATTGAACAGCAGCGACAGGGATTCCAGCGTGTTTTTCTGCTGGTAGTGCCGTTCCAGATAGCCGCAGATGCGCAGCGCGGCAGTGCAACGGTGATGGTCGCGGGAGCGGTCGGACATCCGCAACGACTCGTCGTAACCACGCGACAGCAGCATGAGCAGTTCGATCATGCGCAGTCGCACCAGTGTCTGGTAGCCGGTCCGGCGGCGCTCCGTTTCATCGATCAGCACGTCGAGCAGCGACAGAATGCGCCGCGCGTCTTCCCCGCGCAGGTTGAGCAGATGGTTGAAGCGTTCCCCCGGATTGAGAAACGGGTGGATATAAAAATAATCCATCGTCTTTGACACATGCAGTTCGCGCAGGATGGGTTCCTGGATCAGGTGCGGCTGAAACAGGCAGTTGATGATTCCCAGTCTCCCGCCAGCGGGAAGTTCGAAGGAGTGTGTTTCACCGGGATTGATGATGAACACGTCTCCCGTGCGCAAGTCGTACGACTCGCCCTCGAACAGATGGCGGGCGCTGCCCTGCTCGACATATACCAGCTCCACAAAATCGTGACTGTGCGGCTGTGGCACGTGCAGCGCATCATGACTGCAACGGTGGATGGCGAAAGGAAAATCTCCCTTCATGAAGCGCCGGCTGTCCAACTGCAAACGCCGGCTGTCCAACTGCTCCATCTCTCGTCTCCTCTCTGCGGAGATAGACCCGCATGGCGCGGGCGCTCCACCATCGGCAGGATGAAAATTTGCTGGGCCGTCGCCCTGCCCTATGCCTGCGAGTTCCGCGCCATGGACAAGGTTTGCTGGGTCGCCAGTATCCCTTTGCTCGTCGCGAGTTTAGCAGCGATAGCGGTGTCCGAGCAGGAGCAAAGGGATACTGGCGGCTAGCCCCTGACCCTCATTTTCAAGATAGCTCCTGACGGCGGCCGAGCTTCCTTCCCTCAAGCAGTTGCCGCCTCACCCATTCATTGTCCACCTGACGGTCTCCCTGCGCCAGAAGTTCCGCGAACAATTGCTCGCGCAATCCCTGGACCCCCTGCGCGAGTCCCGGATCGTCGATCCGGTTCGCCAGTTCGTGCGGGTCGGCCTGCAGATCGTAAAGCTCGTCCACGTCCATCGCATTCCAGATGTATTTCCACCGCTTCGTGCGGATCATCCGCTGGGTGTTGAGGCCGCACTGCTGGCCGTGATACGTGGCCACCACGCCGTTTCGCCAGTCCTTTGGCGCGGCGCCCGCGAGCAGGGTCGCGAGCGACCGCCCGTGCCAAACCGCGTCCGGCGCGGTGCCCAGCCACTCCATCAGCGTCGGGGGAACGTCAAGCAGGTTGTAGACGAACTCCTTCACGCGGACACCGGCGGCAAGCCCCGCCGGCCAGCGGATGATGAGCGGGACGCGCACCACATCGTCATAGAGCACATTGTGTTTGTCGAGCATCCGGTGGGCGCCGCAAAGATCGCCGTGGTCCGCGGTGAAAATGACGATCGTGTCGTCCCGCGCGCCGCACTGCGCAACAGCCTGCAGAACCTGTCCGACCGCGTCGTCCATTTGGCTGACCATGCCAAAATAACGGGCGACCACGGGCGCAAAGTCCTCCCACGTGAAATTCTCGATGCCCCAACTGTACAACTGTTGAAGCTGGATGTACGGTTTCCCGGCAAACGTCTCCGCGAAGCTCCCCCAGGGCGTCATGTCTTGCGCGCGATACAGATCGGCAAACCGGCCCGCCGGGCGGCACGGAAGATGCGGCGCGGAAAAATCAAGCCGCACGTGCCACGGTGAACCCTGTGCAAAGAGGGTGCGGATGCGATCGGCGACGCGCCCGGCCATGAAGTGGGTGGCCGCGTCCTCCAGCGGCAGAGGATCGCGCTCACCCAGATAGCCACCGACGTACCGCACGTCGGGGTGCTTTTGCGCCCGCCAGCGCTCATGGTCGCTGTCCGGGATGTATTCGTCGTAGCCAAACTGCACAGGACTGGCGTGCGGATGCACATTCCACTTCCCGGCGTAGACGCTCCGGTAACCGAGTGCCCGCAGTTCGCGCGGCCATGCATAATCGTCCACCGACAGTGTGCCGACCCGCGGTCCCAGATCATAGTTCCAATGACCGCCGAACGCCTCCGGGCGACGGCCGTTGAGGAAAGACTGGCGGGCAGGGCTGCAGATGGGGATATGGCTGTATGCCTGCTCAAAACACACCCCATCGGCAGCCAGCCGGTCGAGATGGGGTGTCCGCACCGTCATGTTCCCGCTGCAGCCAAGGGCGTCGTACCGGAGTTGGTCGGCCACGATCAACAGCACATTCGGCGTCATTGCGGCAGCGCTTTCCCGTGCTTGTCGTCGTCTACCCGCTTGTCGTCTTGCTTGTCGTCGTGCTTGCCGTCGTCTTGCTTGCCGTCGTCTTGCTTGCCGTCGTCTTGCTTGCCGTCGTCTTGCTTGCCGTCGTCTTGCTTGCCGTCGTCTTCCTGCAATGCCCTGGCGCCGCGGATCGAACCGATATGCAGGGTTTCGTACGCCTGCCGGGATGAAGTGAACGGTCCACCGCCATGGCCGTGCCAGTCGAGATTGGTCAACATCGGATTGACCCTGCCTGTCTCCCGTTCCCGCCCTGCGCTGTGCTCCTCCAGCCGCCGCGTCAAATCCTGGACCACGTCGGGTCGCTCGCCCGCCAGGTTGTGCAGTTCCAGCGGATCGTCAACCAGGTGGTACAGTTCCACATCCGGTTTGAAATGAAAATCCGGTTCAAGCGCCCGGATCAGCTTCCATTCCGGCGTCCGCCAGCCGTGTTTGCGCATCCACGTGCACTCGGTGATGTAAAACTCCCTCTCCTCCTGTAGATCGCTTGTCGCGCCGCCCGATCGCGCGAAAGGCGCCAGACTGTGCCCGTCAAAGGGATGCGCCGCGGCAATGCCGAGCAGGTCGAGGATCGTCGGGGTGATGTCCTTGATCTGCGTAAAGCCGTCGTGGCGCGCGCCCGGCGCGATCTTTCCCGGCCAGCGCAACACAAGGGGAACGGTCAGCGTGCAGTCGTACAGTCCATGGTGATCGTAATAGCACTCGTGTTCGTACAGTGTCTCTCCGTGGTCGGACGTGACGACCACCAGCGTCTCTTCCTCCAGGCCAAGCGCCGCCAATTCGGCAAACAGGCCGCCGATCGCCGCATCCATGTAGGCCAGCGCACCGTCGTACTGCGCGTCGACATAATGCCGGTCGGTGCATCCCTCCGGGATCCAGGAACGGAAAAAATCCGCGAACGGCTTGAAATCCCAGACCGGTTGCAGGGAACCGTCCCCTTCCCTGCGCTCGTCACCGCCATAAAACAGGCGTTCGAACGGACGGGGAGGAAGATAGGGAGAATGGGGGTCCATGTGGCGGAGAAACAGAAAGAAGGGTTCCTCTTCCCCCGCGAGGCGGCGCAGTTCAGGTATGGCGCAATCATTCAGATTCTGCGCTTTCGGGCAGCGGCCGGTACTGTCGGGTTGCCACGCCTTGTAGTCCAGATAGGTGTCAAAACCGCGGGACGCCGGATTGCCCGTGAAGCCGACGCAACTCGTATTGTATCCGTGCTCGCGCAGGATTTCCGGGAGCGTCTGCACGTGAGTGCCAAGAGGACCTTTATGCCGCAGCGCGACGACATCCGTTCCGAAGCAGTCCATTCCCGTCAGCATGGTCGAATAGCCTGGCGTGGTCGGGATGCTGGGACTGAAATGCTTCATGAATACGGCGCCCTCTCCAGCGAATCGGTCGATGTGCGGCGTCGTCAGGCGAGAATAGCCGTACAGGCTCATATGATCCGCCCGCAGGCTGTCGATGCCGAGCAGCACCACATTGGCGCGACGGTTGACTGACAATGTGCTCTCCTCTCCTTTCTGTAAGCGGATGCCAGATACCTTTTAGAGGTTGTTCAAAAAGTGGGCAGAACTCCCCGGCGCATTGCCGCGTCATCGCCAGAAATGCTCCCTCGCGTACCCAAAACGTACGCTCGGGGACATGGGATAACATCCACTACACACTCGGTTTATCCCATGTCCCATTGCACTGCGTGGGTCAACCCTGCCCTCTTTTTGAACAGGCTCTTTTAAAGTTCGATGATGCGGCCCGTGTTCCACGATTCGATCGCGGCTTCAATCACCCGTTGCGCCCGCAGGGCGTCCTCTCCGGAACCGTCGATCTGATCCCAGGGAGTGTGGGCAGCCAGTTGGTCAATCCACGCGGAAATCCTGCTCTTGAATGTTTCATTGAACGAACGCATCCCGCCGAGGTAATCAAACGTCTCGGTCTCGATGCTGTGGCGTGCATAAAAGGTGAGTCGTTCGCACGCGTCCGTGAGCACAAATCGCCCTTTCGAACCCACCACCTCGCACTGTTCGAGACCGTATCCCGCGCCGGCGTCGTAGCTGCCGACGAGATTCCCGATCATGCCGTTTTTGAAATGCAGCAGGACCTGGGCGTTGGACCAGATCGTTCGCCCTTCCCCCTTCATCATGAAGGCAGCGACGCGGTCGATATCGCCGGCAAAGTACCGGATGACGTCAAAAGAGTGAGGGTGCAGCGCGCGCAGGTGAAACCAGGGGGACGTCTCCGCCTGGTTGTTGATCCACATCCGCATGTTGATCATGTGCAACTGGCCGAGACGGCCCGACTGGACCCATTCTTTCGCGCGCTTTGCGGCCGGCGTAAAGCGGTGATTCAGGTTCACCGCAAAGGGGATTCTCCCCTCGTGCGCGGTCTGTACCATCCGCTCGGCTTCTTCCAGCTTGTTTGAAATCGGTTTCTCGGCGAGTACGGGAATGCCCGCCGCCA
>JAJZZT010000499.1 GCA_021797415.1 Bacillota bacterium | reverse complement strand
TCCTTTGTCTGAGCCTTGCGGCGGGGGGATGGTTGGCGTGGCGCTGGTGAAATGGCTGGTTCTGGCCGTGCAGTTCTGCACCATTTTTCCCGCCCCGTCCCCGCGCGGTGTCACGAATGACGACCTGCGGCGCAGCGTGTCGTTTTATCCCTTTGTCGGTGCGCTGCTCGGCGTATTGCTCTTCATTATCCTGCGCATATCGCGCAGTGTTCTGCCGCCCGCACCCGCGGCGGGCCTTGCGTTGGCGCTGTACACCCTTTTTACCGGCGCGCTGCACAGCGACGGCCTGATGGACGTGATGGACGCGATCGGCAGCAGGAAGCCGCGCGAGCAGGCGCTGGAGATCATGCGCGACAGCCGCGTCGGGGCTGTCGGATCGATTGCGGGAGCGCTGCTTTTGATCGGCAAGTACAGCGCGCTTTCGGCTCTTCCTGCGCGGCTGGCCTATCCCTTTGTGCTTGTACCCGCCGCTTCCCGGCTCGGCATGGTGTTCGCCATGAACCTCGCGCCGTACGCGCGCGCGGACGCCGGGCTTGGCCGCGTGTTCGCGCTGCGCGTTCCTCGCGCGGCCGTGTGGTCCGCGGCCTGCTTCACGGTGGGATTGGGAGTGCTTGTCGCGCCGCCTGCCGTCGCTCTGGCGCTTCCGGCCGTCGCGTTTTTGGCGGCGTGGGGTGCGGCGCTCTTTGCGCGGCGCCGGTTCGGCGGCATGACGGGCGATTTGTACGGCGCTCTGAATGAAGTGCTGGAATGGGCCGGTTGGCTTTTGTGCCTGGCCTTTCTGCACAGCGTGAAAGGTGGAGGTGCGTGATGACTGCGGAACACGGCGGACGCGTTTACGAATTTGCGCGCGCTTTTGGGCGCGATATGGATGATGTGAGAGACTTCAGCGCCGGCATCAACCCGTTCGGGCCGCCGCCGTTCGTTCTGCGCGCGATCGCGGAGGCGCTGCCGCGAATCCGCCATTATCCGGACGAATCGCATGCCGCGGTCAAACAGGCGCTGTCCGAGCGCCTGGCGGTGCCCCGCCAACGGCTGGTCTGCGGCAATGGAGCCACTGAGGCGATGGAACTGACGGTTCGGGCGCTGGCGCCGCGCCGCGTACTCCTTTTTGAGCCGGCGTTCTCGGAATACGCGGCGATCGCCCGTCGCTGCGGCGCGGCGGTGCGCTCGCTCGATCTCCGTGTGGACGCGCGCGCGACCGCTGCAGATCTGCCCGTTCCGGACGACGTTGAAGAAGGGGACCTGGTGATCGTCAACAACCCGCACAATCCGACCGGGGTCCGATGGACGTCCGAACAGTGGGGGAGCGCGGCCATGAAGTGGGAACGGCGGGGCGCGTTCACGCTGTTTGACGAATCGTTCATCGATTTTCTCGAAGATGCGGCGGAATGCACAGCGCTGCAAGGAGGCGAACCGTCTTCCCGGCGCATCGTCGTCCGCTCCCTGACGAAGATGT
Organism: Bacillota bacterium; assembly: GCA_021797415.1. Next base: position 3,845 of record JAJZZT010000499.1, on the reverse strand, counting down.
ATACGATCCCCGGACTTCGTTTCGGCTATGCGGTCGTTCCGGTTGCTGTGGCGCAAAGAGTGGAAGACAACCGGGATCCCTGGAGTGTCAACGCGCTCGCCCAGGCGGCGGCTGTCGCCGCGCTGCAAGAAGGCTTCGGTTTCGAGCGCGGCACGCGCGAACGGATGCGGGAAGAGCGGGCGTATGTCCAGGGCGCCTGGGGAATGCACCGCGACGTTGTTCTTTACGCGCCGACGGCAAATTTTTTCCTTATTCGCCTGTCTCCTTCGTGCGCGGAACGCGTGCTGCAGGGGGCGGCGGCGCAGGGCGCGCTGTTGCGCGACTGCGCGTCGTTTTCCGGTCTAGGCAAAGGGCATCTGCGTATCGCCATCCGCCGGCGCGAGGACAACGTCTGGTTGTGGGAGATCGTGAGAAACCTGCTGGATACATGCGTTGATAATTGACAACCACCCCGCGCTGCTCTATGTTCGACTTGTTTGGGACAGGCGGTTTCAAGGTGAATGGGGACGGTACTGCATAAGGCAGGGCGGGAGGAATGTGCATGCTGAAAGTGGGAGTGGTCGGGGCGGGGACGATGGGATCCGCGCACAGCCGGGCGTACGCGGCCATGCCGGACGTTCAGCTCGTCGCCATCGCGGATATCCGCGCCGAGGCGGCGAAGTCGCTTGCGGATGAGTGCGGTGCGCGCGCCGTGGCCGATCTGACGGGAATTCTTGCGGAGAATGTGGACGCGGTCGATATCTGTGTCCCGACGCCGCTGCACCGTACATACGTGGAACGATGTGCAAAAGCAGGGAAACACGTGGTCTGCGAAAAACCGCTCGCCCGGACGCTCGATGATGCGCGCGCGATGATCGATGCGTGCGTCGCTGCCGGCGTGAAGCTGTTTGTCGGACAGGTGGTCAGGTTTTTCCCGGAATACCGCAAGGCGCGGGAACTTGTGCAAGGCGGTAAGCTGGGAGCGGTCGGCACGGCCCGTTTCATGCGCGGGGGAGGCTTCCCGCACGCGACAGACGACTGGTACGCGAGCTTTGAACAAAGCGGCGGCGTCATCCTCGACCTGATGATCCACGATTTCGATTTTCTGCGCTGGTGCTTTGGACCTGTCCGGCGCGTTTACGCGCTCACGACGGCGGGGCGCGAGTTTAACCGTCTGGATCACGCGCTGGTAAGCCTGCGGTTTGAAAGCGGTGTGATCGCGCACGTCGAGGGCACTTGGGCGCACCCCGCGGGATTTGCGACGCGTTTTGAGATCGCGGGGGAAAGCGGGATAATCCAGCACGACAGCGAGCAAGCGGCGCCTGTGCACACGAAGCTGCGCGCTTCGGGCGCGGGAGCGGGCGGCGTGGCCGTGCCGGAGAGTCCGCTGGAACACAGCCCGTACGAGTTGGAGTTGCGCCATTTCGCCGACTGCCTGCTGTACGGCGCCGATCCTGTCGTGACGCCGGAAGACGGGTACGAGGCGCTGAAGATCAGCCACTTTGCGCTGGAGTCCGCCCGCACGGGGCGTGCGGTGACACTGTAGGGTTCAGGACATGCGATGCGAGGAGGCTGTCGGGATGGATGCTGTCAAGATCGGCATGATCAGTTTTGCACACCCGCATGCGTACAGTTATGCCAGGGCTGTGCGGATGACTCCGGGCGCGGAACTGGTCGCGGTGGCGGACGACGGGCGCGACGTAGCGGCGGCCGTGGCAAAACGGTTCGGCGCCGCGCCGTTCACCGATTACGAGGACCTGTTGAAACAGGAGCTCGACGCGGTCATCATTTGCAGTGAAAACGCGCGCCACGCCGAGCTGGTCGTGGCGGCCGCGCAGGCGGGGAAACATGTGATGTGCGAAAAACCCATCGCGACGACGGTCGAGGACGGGTGGCGGATGATCAATGCGTGCAAGGCGCACGGCGTCAAGCTGCAAACGGCGTTTCCCGTACGCTACAACCAGCCTGTCCGGCGCGCGAAGCAACTGATCGACAGCGGGCGGCTCGGGCGCATACTGGCCGTGCAAGGGACCAACCGGGGACAGAATCCCGGGCGCTGGTTCATCCGGCCCGAACTGTCGGGAGGCGGGGCCGTCCTGGACCACACAGTGCACGTCGTCGATGTGCTGCGCTGGTATCTGAACAGCGAAGTGCGGTCCGTGTATGCAGAGATTGACAACCGTTTCGGTTCGGACAGCATAGATGATTGCGGTCTCCTGATGCTGCAGTTTGATAACGGCGTGCTGGCGTCGCACGATCCGAGCTGGTCGCGCTGCAAATCGTTCCCCACATGGGGCGACGTGACGCTGGAGATCGTCGGCACAGAAGGGGTCACGCGGGTCGATGCGACGGCGCAGCACCTTCTTGTGTACGACGACGCGACGGGACGGCACACCTTTGAACCGTGGGGAGACGATTTCGATCTCCTGCTGGTCAGGGATTTCATCGAATGTGTGCGAGACGGCCGGGAACCATTCATCACCGGCGAGGATGGACTGCGCGCCATGGAGGTCGCCCTGGCCGCCTACGAGTCGGCGCGCACGGGCCAACCGGTCACACTTGAACAACCTCTTGAAGAACCTGTTCAAAAAGAGGGCAGGTAAGACCCGCACAGTGCAATGGGACATGGGATAAAGTCCTCCTCTGATAAACCAATTTTCAGCAGGCGACTCTATCAGTGGTTGTTCAAAAAGTGGGCAGAACTCCCCGGCGCATTGCCGCGTCATCGCCAGAAATGCTCCCTCACGTACCCAAAAACGTACGCTCGGTCCGCATTTCTGGCTGCTTCCTTGCACTGCGCGCGTCTTACCTGCCCACTTTTTGAACAGACTCTATCACATGTCCCCTTGCGCCTGTTCTGCGGCCTGCCACGGCGTGCCCGGCGGCAGGGGAGCATGCTCAAATCAAGCGGCGGACGGCCCTGCGCTGCCTTCCGGTGTTGTCATCCCCCAGGCCATACGGTGGTGGGTACTTGAATATTCGATGTATGGATCAATCATCCAATTGACAAGTGCCCATACCTGATTATAATTATACCCGTACCGGTATAATAGAGTGCGTTCCGGACCGCGAAAAGACCGGGAAGACTGATGAAGTTTCGAGCTGGCCCAGTCTTGTATCGGCTTTGCGGAGCCGGACAGATGCTCACGAGAGGAAGCGATGTGATTCGGCGGCCGGATGCGCACGCGATGTACGGACGAACTCTCCGGCAGGTCCAGGGACAAACCGCAGGAAGCGATTCATCAAGTGGGTTCATCGGATCAGTGAGAGGGTGGCGTCATGGCAATTCATCTTGGGATGTCCCAGATCTGGCTTTGCGTGCTTTCCGGTGGTATCGTGGGATTCACGCTCGGCTTGATCGGTGGCGGCGGATCCATCATGGCAGTACCGCTCCTGCTGTATCTGGTGGGCATTCGCGATCCGCATGTCGTAATCGGCAGCACCGCGCTTGCGGTTTCGGCCAATGCGTACATCAATATGATTCCGCACTGGCGGGCGGGCAATATGAACTGGCGCGCGGCGATTCTCTTCGCGCTTCCCGGTGTGGCCGGCGCATACCTGGGTTCGACGATCGGCAAGCTGATCAACGGCAAGGAACTGCTGTTTCTCTTCGCCGTTTTGATGCTGGTGATCGCTGTGCTCATGATTCGCAAGAAACCGCGGCGGTCGTCGGATGCGCCGCAAAGCGAACAAAGCGCGGGACTTCGGATCGGACGGGTTGTTCCAACAGGATTTTTGACAGGGATGACATCCGGCTTTTTTGGCATTGGCGGCGGGTTTCTGATCGTTCCGGGACTGGTTTTTTCCGGCGGTCTGTCCATGACAGAGGCGATCGGGACCTCCCTGTTTTCCGTGGGGACGTTTGG
>JAJZZT010000365.1:440-5315 GCA_021797415.1 Bacillota bacterium | reverse complement strand
ATACCAGATGTACGCCGAAGCGGACCGTTTTGCCCCAGTATTCACAAATGTCACAGTTGCGGTATACTAAAGAACGAGTCCATCCTGAATCCTCGTCCGGAGGCGAGGTGCATCCGGACCGTCACCGCTACAGAATGAAGGTGTGAACCGTTTGTCCAACAGCATGCCGGGACGTTTGTTGATTTCCTGTCCGGACCGGCCGGGAATTGTGTCGCGGGTGTCCAGCCTGCTGTTTTCACTTGGAGCAAATATCGAAGAGTCCGCGCAGTATACCACCGATCCGCGAGGCGGCATGTTCTTCATGCGCATCGCCTTCTCGCTGCCCGGCGTACAGGATGTTCAAGCGGCGGACGCCATGGTGCGCGATCGCTTCGCACCGACCGCAGAGGCGTTCTCGATGAACTGGCTGTTGTCGATACCGGCGCGGCGCAAACGCATGGCGGTGTTCGTCTCGCGTGAAGACCACTGTCTGCTCGAACTGCTCTGGCAACAGCGCACAGGGATGCTGCAGGCCGATATTTCGCACGTCATCAGCAACCACCCGGACCATGAGGAAATCGTCAGGAACATGGGTTTCCCGTACACCCACATCCCTGTGTCCCGCGCGGACAAGGGAATGGCTGAGGCAGCACAGTTGGCGCTGGTCGCCGCAAGCGCGGATTTCATTGCGCTGGCGCGCTACATGCAGATCCTCTCGCCGCAATTCATCGCATCGTTTCCCGGGCGCATCATCAACATCCACCACTCCTTTCTCCCCGCTTTCGTGGGAGCGCGCCCTTATGAACGGGCTTACGAACGCGGCGTGAAGATCATCGGGGCAACCGCCCATTACGTGACAGAGGAACTCGATGCGGGTCCCATCATTGAACAGGACGTCATGCGCATCCATCACGGCTATTCCGTGGCGGAGATGAAAAACGCGGGACGCCAGATCGAACGGACGGTCCTCGCGCGGGCGGTCAGATGGCACATCGACGACCGGATTCTGGTGCATGAAAACAGGACCATCGTCTTTACCTGATGGCGCGCGACACAAAGCGGAGAGGAATGGATGACGATGGACACGATGGAAAAGTTATCCTGTATAAAAGACGATCTCCGTGCGATGAACCGGGTCGTCGTCGCCTTTTCGGGCGGCGTCGACAGCACGTTTTTGCTGCGCATCGCCGTGGATGTCCTCGGCCGGGACCACGTCCTGGCCGTCACCGCCGATTCGGAAACCTCCCCTCCACGCGAGCGAGCCGAAGCCTGCAGCATCGCTCAGGAGATGGGCGCGCGCCATATGGTCGTGTCCACCAGCGAACTTGCCATACCAGGCTACGCGGAAAACCCGGTCAACCGCTGTTATTTCTGCAAACACGAACTGTTTGACACCCTGTTTCCGATCGCGCGGGAACACGGATACCGCCATGTCGTGTTCGGCGCCATTGCGGACGACCTCGGCGAGTTTCGCCCGGGACTGCGGGCCGCGCGCGAAAGCGGGGCGCGCGCTCCTCTGCTCGAATTCGGCGTCACAAAGGCTGAGATTCGCCATCACTCCCGGCTTCTGGGGTTGCGCACGTGGGACAAACCGTCGTTTGCCTGCCTGTCGTCGCGCATTCCGTACGGCGAAACGATCACGCCGGAAAAACTGTCGATGATCGATCGCGCGGAAGATTTTCTCATGCAGCTCGGCTTTCGCCAGGTGCGCGTGCGCCAGCACGAAAAACTGGCCCGCATCGAAGTGCCGCCGGAACGCCTCGCGGAACTCATTTCTGTGGCAGAGACAGTCGATTGTAAATTGCGCGAAATTGGTTACACTTACGTGAGCCTTGACCTGCGGGGATACCGGGCGGGCGCCATGAATGAAGTCCTGGCGGTCGGCGGTCAGGGGGCATAGAGATGTCTTCCTATCGCTCCGTGCTCGCGGCGGTGCAACGAGGCGAACTATCCGTCGAGGACGGTCTCGCGGCTATGCGGAAACTGGACGCGGAAGACCTCGGTTTCGCAACGCTGGACCACCAACGCACGCGCAGACGGGGATTCCCCGAGGTGGTCTACTGCGAGGGCAAGACGGTCGAACAATCGGCGGCCATTCTGGAAGCGCTGTCCGCGCGCGCGGACGGCAACGTGATCGGCACGCGGGCTTCGACTGGAGTATATGAACTGGTTCGCCGAAATATCCCGGATGCCGAATACCACGATATTCCGCGCCTGCTCCTGATCCGCCGCGGCTTGCAGACGGCGGTGGGACATGTCGCAATAGCGGCGGCTGGCACTTCGGATCTCCCGGTGGCCGAAGAAGCGGCCCTGACCGCGGAGGCGCTCGGGGCGCGGGTCACGCGCATCTACGATGTCGGCGTGGCGGGACTGCAGCGTCTGATGCACCGGCTCGACGAATTGCGCGCGGCGCGCGTGATCGTCGCCGTCGCCGGGATGGAGGGAGCGCTCGTCACGGTGCTGGCCGGCCTGGTCGAGCAACCCGTCATCGCGGTCCCGACAAGCGTCGGTTACGGAGCGCAGTTAAACGGATTCGCCGCCTTGCTCGGCATGCTGACCAACTGTGTTCCCGGAATTGGCGTGGTCAATATCGACAACGGGTTCGGAGCCGGGTATCTGGCGGCCCAGATCAACCGATTGGGGGAAACGACGTGACGGTGGCCTTGATCCAGTGCGCAGCGGGTGCGAGCGGCGACATGTTTCTCGGCGCCTGGCTGGACGCCGGCGCGCCGGAGGAAAAATGGCGGCGGTTGCTGGCGGGTCTTTCCCTCTCCGGGTTTCAGGTGGACGTAGAACGGGTGAAGCGGTCGGGAATCTCCGCGGCGCACGTCACGGTCACACACGCCGAACAGACCAAGCACCGCCACCTGCCGGAAATCGAGCGGATCATCCGGGAGAGCGACCTGCCTCCTTCCGTCGTGGAGCGCAGCCTGCAGGCTTTTCGCCATCTGGCGGAGGCCGAGGCGGCCGTGCACGGCACCACCCCGGATCGCATTCATTTCCACGAGGTGGGGGCTCTCGACGCGATCGTCGACATCGTCGGCAGCATGGCGGCCTGGCACCTGCTCGGCGAACCCGACTGCGCCGTGACGCCGATCGAAGTGGGCGGCGGCCATGTGACCTGCGCCCACGGCGTCATGCCGGTGCCCGCCCCCGCTGCTGAGCTTTTGCTGCACGGGTTCCCGACCTACAGCACGGGCGCGTTCGGGGAAACCGTCACGCCGACCGGCGCCGCCATCTTGCGCACGCTGGCGCGACCGGCGGAACCGCGCCCGTTTGTGGCCCGGCGCACGGGCTACGGCGCGGGAACGCGGGAACTGCCGTTGGCCAATGTCCTGCGGATCTCCCTTGGCGAGTGGTTTGCGCCCGGCGCGCGCGAACCGGACGCTGCACACAGCCCAGCGACCGGATGGGACGCGGCGACAGTCGGCGCACCGCCGCTCGCCCCCGGAACCCGCGCCGTTTCGATCGCGGCCAATGTGGACGACATGAATCCCGAGTTTGCCGGCTTCGTCCTGGAAAGACTCTTAGCGTTGGGCGCAATGGACGCGGCCTGGGCGCCGCTTGTCATGAAAAAAGGCAGGCCGGCGCAACAGTTGCAGGTGCTGTGCGCTCCGGACCGACTGCCCGCTCTCGCGGCGGAAATCGTCCGCCAGACCACCACCATCGGGTTGCGCTACCATCCGGTATGGAAATGGGAACTGGAACGCTCGACCGTGACGGTCGATACACCGTATGGCCCCGTCGACGTCAAGACCGCGCAGGCCGATGGGGAAACGGTCAATGTCGCCCCCGAATACGAGAGTTGCCGGGAACTGGCGCAAAAACAGAACGTCCCGCTCAAGCAGGTCTACCAGTCCGCCCTGGCGGAGGCAAAGCGCCTGCTGCCGTGAGAACGCCGTGCGGATGCGCTTCGGGACTCCAGGTTGTCGAAAGTTATCCAGCACGAAAGCCATTCAACACGAAAGCCATTCAGTATGAAAGTCGTTCAGTTCGGAAGCTTCAAGCCCGGAAGCCATCCAGCGCGGGAAAATACAAATTTGAGGAGGAATTCAGAAATGGAACAACGCCGTCTGGGACGCATCGGCCATACGAGTTCAGTGATCATCTTTGGCGCAGCGAGTCTCGGCAATGTCACGCAGGACGAAGCCGACGCATCCATTCAGTTTGCCCTTGACTCCGGGATCAATCACTTTGACACCGCCGCCTCTTACGGCGACGCAGAACTGCGCATGGGTCCCTGGATGCAAAAAATTCGCGACAGCATCTTTCTCGCCACCAAAACGGGGGATCGCAACCGCGAGGACGCGGCCCGGTCGATTGAGCGGTCGCTGGAACGCCTTCAGGTCAATCAAGTGGATCTGCTGCAACTCCATGCGGTCACGAGCTTTGAAGAACTGGACCAGGTGACGGCCAGAGGCGGGGCGCTGGAAGCCGCGATTGCGGCGCAGGAACAGGGGTTGATCAGGCATATCGGCATCACGGGACACGGCCATCTTGCGCCCGGCGTACACCTTGAGGCGCTCCATCGGTATCCGTTTGCCACCGTACTTACGCCGCTCAATTTTATCCTCTACAACAACCCGGACTATCGCCGGTTGTTTGACGCGCTGGTCGCCGAGATCAAGCGCCAGGACGCCGGACTGATGACGATAAAGACCGTTGCCCGCGGCCCGTGGCCAAGTCCTGATGCGAAGCGCTACAATACCTGGTACGAGCCGTTTGATGAACAGTCGTACGTCGACAAATGCGTGTCGTTTGTCCTCTCGCACGAAGAAGTCACCGGGCTGGCCAGCGCGGGTGACATTCGCCTGTTGCCGAAGATCGTTGCAGCGTATGAACGCAGGACGCGGATGGGCATTCACGAGCAGGAGGCGCTGATGGCGACCGCCGCGC
>JAJZZT010000365.1:0-430 GCA_021797415.1 Bacillota bacterium | reverse complement strand
CCCCGTTCGGCGCACTGTAGGTCGTCGCGCCCCTGCGTCAACTCACCGCCGCCTGACGGACGGTCAAGTGCCGACAGGTGCCTCTGATCATCCTCGACAACAAGCGTTCGCAGCCTGGAGGAAAATTCGATTGCAAGCGGACAACCCCGTCCGGCTCCCCGACGGGGTTGTCCGCTTGCACAGAACGCCGCATGCTTCGCCGCAAAACCGTTTCCACTGCCATTCTCGATTTGACTACCGCATCCGCCGCCGCACTGGTACAATGGCGCCATGTCCGTCGGCAAGCACATCATCCGTCCGCTAAGATCCGGGGAGTGACCCATGAAACGCACCCATTCCGGCAAAGTCGCTTTCCTTATATCGACCATGATGTTCTGGTTCAGCCTCTACACGTATGTGCCGATTCTCACTCCTTACGTCGAGGCTCTCG
>JAJZZT010000511.1 GCA_021797415.1 Bacillota bacterium | reverse complement strand
ATCGATATTTGCCGGGCAGGTGCGCGCCTACTTCGCGGCGGCCGGCGATGCCGAGGATGTTGTTGCAAAGCGCGTCCAAGCGGCTTTGCAAAGCGAGGAACTGCCCGCGCCGCATTATGAGCGCAGCGATGTCTCGCGGCGCAATCTCGCGGCCTACCGCGTGGAACCGACCGCTCAGCCAGGCGAATGGCGCCGCCTGGCCGAACCGTTTCTCGGTGAAAACCAGACGCATCCGCTGCTCGTTATTGCGGATGGGCATGTGGTGTTTGAGCGCGGGCTTGCCGCGCTGGCGGAGCAGGGCGTGATTTTTTCCAATCTGCGCAGGGCGGTGCGCGAACACGCCGCATTGACTCGGCATCTGGGCCGTGTGGTTGAAGCGGACGCGGACAGGCTGCTCGCTCTGGGAGCGGCGCTGTGGCGCGACGGGGCGTTTGTCTTCGTGCCAGAAGGGGTGCGTGTAAAGCAGCCGCTGCAACTGGTGTCGGTGACGACAACCGCCGGCCACGGGACGTTTCCGCGCAATCTGATCGTGGCCGAAGCGGACAGCCGGCTCACCCTCCTCGATGCGTATGTCGCGCCGCAGGACCTTTCAGATGAGTTGTGCGTGGCGGTTACGGAGGCGGTCGTCGGGCGCAACGCGAAGGTCAAGCTGGGTACCGTGCAGGATTTCTCGCCCCGCGTGACCAGTCTGGCCGTGCGTCGCGCGGTGGTCGATGTGGCGGGGGAAATGGACTGGGTGGCCGGGGAGACGGGCGAAGGGTTCGGCATTGTGGAGTTCGGTTCCGTGCTCGAAGGCGACGGCGGCCGCAGCAGCGGCCACGCCATCGCTCTCGGGACGGGGCGCGCCCACCTCGACCTGACCGCGCGGATGGTTCACGTGGGGCGCGACACGGACAGCGACATCAATGCGCGCGGCGTCATGCAGGGCCGGGCGAACGCGATTTACCGCGGACTCACGATGATCAAAAAAGACGCGCACGGCGCCAACGGCGCTCAGACGGAGAAGCTGCTGATGCTCAGTCCAAAAAGCAGGGCGACCGCGATCCCAATGCTGTTGATCGACGAGAACGACGTGAAATGCGGCCACGCGGCGTCTGTGGGGCAGATCAATCCCGAACAACTGTTCTACCTGATGTCGCGGGGCATTTCCGAACGCGAGGCCAAGCGCATGATCGTGTGGGGATTTATTGATCCCGTGCTGGCCGAGTTGCCTGTCGACGCCGTGCGCGCCGCGATGGAGAAGGTTGTGGAAAGGAAGATGGCGTGATATGGACCCTTCGCTGATCCGGCGCGACTTTCCCATACTGGAACAAAAGGTGAACGGCAAGCCGCTGGTTTACCTCGACAGTGCGGCGACGGCGCAAAAACCGCGCCAGGTGCTCGACGCGGTTTCCCGCTACTACCGGGAGTACAACGCGAACGTGCATCGCGGCGTTCATACGCTGGCGGCGAAGGCGACCGATGCGTATGAAGCGGCGCGGATGAAAGTGGCGGGATTCATTCATGCGCCGTCGGAAGAACACATCGTATTCACCCGCGGCACGACGGAAGGGTTGAACATGGTCGCGGCCGGTTACGCGCGGCGCAAGCTGCGACCCGGCGACGAGATCGTGCTCACGCCGATGGAACACCACAGCAACCTGATTCCCTGGCAGCAGGTCGCAAAGGCGACGGGCGCGACGCTGAAGTACATTCCCATGCAGGAGGACGGGACGCTGCGCCTGGAGGACATCGAACGGACGATCGGCCCGGACACTAAGCTCGTGGCGATGACGCACGTGTCCAATGTGCTCGGCACGATCAATCCCGTCAAAGAGGTCGCGAACATCGCTCATCGGCACGGCGCCGTGATGGTGGTCGACGGCGCCCAGGCGGCGCCGCATATGCCGGTGGATGTGTCGGACCTGGACTGTGACTTCTACGCGTTTTCGGGGCACAAGATGATGGCGCCGACCGGCATCGGGGTGCTGTACGGCAAGCGAGCCGCACTGGAAGAGATGGAGCCGGTGCATTTTGGCGGCGAGATGATCGAAGTGGTTGAATTGTACACGGCGACGTGGAAGGATGTCCCGGCGCGCTTCGAGGGCGGGACGCCCATCATCGCCGGGGCGATCGGACTGGCGGCGGCGATCGACTACCTGCAAGATATCGGCATGGAGGAGATCCACAGGCAGGATGCGCATCTCACTGCGTACGCGCTCAAGCGGCTGGCGCAGGTTCCCGATCTCACCTTGTACGGGCCGCCCGCTCCGCGCGGCGCCCTCGCGACGTTCAATCTGGGCAGGGTGCATCCGCACGATGTCGCGACGGTGCTTGACGCCGAGGGAGTGGCGATCCGCGCCGGACATCACTGCGCGCAGCCGCTGATGCACGCTCTTCACGCGACGGCGACGGCCCGGGCGAGCTTCTATGTGTACAACACGGAGCAGGATGTCGATACGCTGGTCGGCGCCCTGGAAAAAGTGAAGGAGTTTTTCAGCCATGCAATTGGATGATCTCTATCGCCAGGTCATCATGGATCATTACACGCACCCCCGCAATCAGGGGCGGCTCGACGAGGCCGACTTGACGATCGACCTGAAGAATCCGACGTGCGGCGATGAAATCACGCTGCAACTGGTCGTCCGGGACGGAGTCGTCGACGATGTCCGCTTCAGCGGCACGGGGTGCAGCATCAGCATGGCCTCAGCCTCCATGATGACGGAGGCGGTCAAGGGACAGCCGGTCGCCAAGGCGATCGAGCTGTCGCGCGAGTTTCGCAAGATGATGCGGGGCGCCGAAGCCGACTATGACGGGCTGGGGGAACTGGAGGCGCTCTCGGGCGTTGCAAAGTTTCCGGCGCGCATCAAGTGCGCGACGCTTGCGTGGAACGCGCTCGAACGCGTACAGACGGACAAAGGAGGGAAAGTCGATGAGTCAGCAGGTTCCTGAGCTTGCCGAATACCAGTACGGTTTTGTCGACCGCGACGTATCCGTGGTGCGTTTCTCCAAAGGGTTGAGCCGCAAGGTGGTGGAGCAGATTTCCGAAATGAAAAATGAGCCTGGGTGGATGACCGATTTTCGCCTGCGTTCACTGGAGACCTTCAACGCCAAGCCGATGCCGGCCTGGGGCGGCGACCTGGGCGAACTGGATTTCGACAACATCACGTACTACGTGAAACCGACAGAGCGACAGGGGAAAACGTGGGAAGAAGTGCCCGAGGAGATCAAGAACACGTTTGACCGTCTCGGCATTCCGGAAGCGGAGCGCAAGTTTCTGGCGGGCGTGTCCGCACAGTATGAATCGGAAGTCGTGTACCACTCGATGCAGGAAGACCTGCAAAAACTCGGAGTGCTCTTCACGGATACAGATACCGCGCTGCGCGAATACCCGGAGCTCTTCCGGCAGTATTTCAGCACCGTCATTCCGCCGGAGGACAACAAGTTCGCCGCGCTCAATTCGGCCGTGTGGAGTGGCGGGAGTTTCATCTACGTTCCGCCCGGCGTGCGCTGCGAGGTGCCCTTGCAGGCGTATTTCCGCATCAACTCGGAAAACATGGGGCAGTTTGAGCGCACGCTCATCATTGCGGACGACGACAGTTTTGTGCACTACGTGGAAGGCTGCACAGCGCCGATCTACAGCACCAATTCCCTGCACAGCGCGGTGGTGGAGATCATCGTGAAAGACCGCGCGCGCGTGCGCTACACGACGATCCAGAATTGGGCGCCCAACATCTACAATCTTGTGACCAAGCGGGCGGTGGCGTACGAAGACGCGACGATGGAGTGGATCGACGGCAACATCGGTTCAAAACTGACGATGAAGTATCCGTCGGTGTACATGCTCGGCCCGCGCGCGAAAGGGACCGTGTTGTCCATTGCGGTGGCGGGCGCGGGCCAGCACCAGGACGCGGGAGCGAAGATGGTGCACGCCGCGCCGGATTGTACGTCGACGATCATCTCCAAGTCCATCAGCAAGCACGGCGGGAAGACGACCTACCGCGGGCTGTCGCATTTTTCGCCGGCGGCGACGCATGCCAAGTCAAACATCAAGTGCGACACGCTGATCCTGGATGAGCACTCGACTTCCGACACGATTCCCTTCAATGAAATCGAGAATGACACCGTTACGCTGGAACACGAGGCCACGGTCTCCAAGGTCAGCGAGGATCAACTGTTTTATCTCATGAGTCGCGGCATATCGGAAGAAGATGCGACGCGCATGATCGTGATGGGGTTCATTGAACCGTTCACACGCGAACTGCCGATGGAATACGCGGTTGAAATGAATCGGCTGATCAAGTTCGAAATGGAAGGTTCGATCGGCTGATCCCAGATATTGCGGAGACATGTGACAGCGTCTCCCGGGCATCAGGCTGCGGGGAGGGAAATCCACCGTGAAGGTGTCGAAGCGGACGGAGTACGGCCTGCGGGCGCTCGTGACGCTGGCGGAGCAATCCGGCTCCGGCGAGCGGCCGGTGCCGTTGCGCGAAATCGCGGAATTGGAAGACATTCCAGAGGCGTTCTTAGACCAGATTTTCGGCAGTTTGCGGCGCGAGGGCCTTGTCGTGAGCGTGCGCGGCGCCACGGGCGGCTATCTTCTGGCGCAGCGCCCGGATCAGATTCCCATGGGGCGCATCGTCCGCATTCTTGAGGGATCACTTGCGCCGATGGGGTGTGTCAGCGATGACTACGCTTCTCCAGAGGAGTTTTGCGCGCGGGCGTCGTACTGCCATACGCGCAATGTCTGGGCGCAATTGAATGAAAAGATCGAGCAGACGTTAAACGGCATCTCGCTGCTTGATGTCATGCTTGATAAACAGCCCGTTCCCTGAGCGGCAATTTTTTGAACAGGCTCTTGTTCTGAGTTATCCGCGGGTGAACGTGCTCGATTGCTTTGAAATATCCACGCCAATGGCGGCCGTCTTAAACGGCCGCCATTTTCTGATCCGATCGTTCCCCTCTATGACATTAAAATAAAACTGATGAAATGGTCATTGTTAAGCATTTTATGTCTGCTTCCTGAAATTAGGTTGACTTTTCCAACCGTTCCTCTATCATGGTGCGTATAAAGGTTGTCCGAAACGCTCATACAAGCTGTGGGGGCGTTTTTTTGCCATGCGTGAACCGGATACAGAATTCCGGGGGTGCAACGTGTCCGAGGCGCTGCTGCGGGTCCGCAATTTGAAAACGTATTTTGTCAACGGACAGAGCACGGTGAAGGCCGTTGACGGACTCGATCTGACGGTGGGGCGGGGACGTGTGCTGTGCATCGTCGGGGAATCGGGAAGCGGGAAGAGTGTGGCCGCACTTTCTTGCATGCGCCTGATTCAGGGGCCGCTCGGCCGGA
>JAJZZT010000189.1 GCA_021797415.1 Bacillota bacterium | reverse complement strand
AGCCAAACGCGTACATGACTGTGAAGGTGGCGACGAGGCTGGCCGGAATCGCGCACAGCACGATCAGCGTGTGACTGAGCCTGCGCAGGAAGATGTACAGCACGAGCGACGCCAGCACGACGGCGAGAATCAGGTCGCGCAGGACGGCGCTGAGCGCCGCGCGCGTGTAGACGGTCGTGTCGGCGATGACGTGCAGCGCCACGCCGGGCGGAAGGGACTTGTTGAGCCCTTGCAGTGTCCGGATGACGCCAGATTCGACCTGCAGGCTGTTCGCGCTGCTCTGCGCGGAGACGGAGATGCCAAGAGCCGCCCGGCCGTTGAGTCGGTTGATCGTCGTCGCAGGAGCATAGCCCTGCGTGACGGTCGCGATCTGTCCCAGTGTAATCGACCACTCCGCGGCGGGAACGGTCGCTCCGCCCTTGGCCGCGAATGGCGCGCCGGTGCCCGCGGTGTTTTGCAGCGCCGTCAAGCCGCCCGCCCCCGCGCCGCCTGGCGCAAGACCGCCCTGCATGGCCGCGAGCGCGGGCAGGCCGATCGCGGCCGCGCCGCCTTTTGGCGCGGCGATCGGGATCACCACGCCTTGCAAGGCTTGCACGGACGCGAAGGGGGAGTTCGTGCTGACAGAATACGTCTGCGAACCGTTGTTGATCGCCCCGCTCGGCACGCTGGAGTTCTGCGCGGCGAGGGCAGTCCGGATCTGCGGCAGTGTCACGCCGTAGGCGAGCATGGCGGATTCGTGCACCTGCACATTGATCTGTGGAATGAGACCGCCCTGCACGTTGACGGCGCCGACGCCGGGCACGCTCTCGATCGCGGGTGTGATGGTGTTTTGCGCCAGCGTGTACATCTGTGTCTGGTTCAATTTTCCGGACAGGGACAGACTGAGAATCGGCGTGGCCGCCGGATTGGTCTCCGAGATGCTGGGCAGGCTCGCCGTGGACGGCAGCTTGCGCGCGACGGAGTGGAGCGCCTGCGCCACATCGTTGGCCGCCGTGCCGAGAGAGATGCCTGTGGAAAACTGCAGGGTGATATTGGAAACCCCCTGCATGGACACGGCGGTCATCGAGGTGATGCCGTTGACGGATGTCAGCGCGTTTTCCATCGGGTCGGTGACGCTGAGACGCACATCCTGCGGGTCCGCCCCCGGATCGTCGACCGTGATCTGCAGATAAGGGTAATGGACGTTCGGCAATTCGCGCACGGGCAACAGTCCGTACGAGATGGTGCCCATCACCGCCAGCCCGAGCACCACCATGAGAATGGTGACGGGGCGCTTGACAGCGATCTCGGTCAGGTTCACGGCGTTTTCACTCCACTCGCTCCACTCACGCCCGGTTGGCCGGACTGGGCCGCGGCCGTCTTGTTGCTGGCGCCGGTCGTTTTGCCCGCGGGTTTTTTCTTGTGGTGGGCGCCCTTATGGTGCTTGCCCTTCGGAAGCTTGCCCTTGCCCTTATGATGCTTGCCCTTGCCCTTGTGGTGTTTGCCCTTGCCCTTGGGATGTTTGCCTTTGCCCTTGGGATGTTTGCCTTTGCCCTTGCCCTTGGGATGCTTGCCCTTCGCTGTCTGCGCACTTTTGCCGGACGTCTTGCTCTGCGCACTCTTGCCGCCATGGCCGGTCTTTGCGCCGCCGCCCGCGGCGGACTTCGCCGTATGGCCAGCCGCCGCTCCTCCACCAGAATTCGCACCGGTACCGGCCTGCGCCGCGCCTCCTGCCTTGCTGCCCGCACTTGCCAGACGCGCGACGGCGTTGGCCACCGTCACGCGATCGCCGGGCGACAGGAACGTCTGCCCCAGCGTGACGACCTGCTCTCCCGCATTCACGCCGGACATGATCTGCGTGAAGGAGCCCTGCACCGCGCCCGTGGAGACATTTTTCAGCAATGCGCGGCCTTTCTGTACAATAAATACCTGCGGCGAGCCGTTCTGGCTGACGACCGCCGCGGTCGGCACGAGCACGGCGTGTGTGTCGGACCGCGTCACGACATGCGCGTATGCGGTCTCTCCTCCCGCCATGCCGGAGATCTTCGTTTTCGGCGCAATCGTGACCGTGAAAGACAGTGTCTGCGGATTGACCGTCGGCGAGATGGACGCCACCGTTCCGGGATAGGACTGGCTCGGATTGAACGGCAGTGTGAAGCTGACCGGGTCGCCCTGGCGCACCTGGCCGATCTCCTGTTGGTTCATGGCCGCCTGGATTTCAAGCGTATTGCCGATCATGCTGATGACGGGTTTTTGCGCCGCCACCGCAGCGCCCGGAGATGCGGCCACGCCTGTGATGACGCCGGGAAAAGGCGCCGTCACCTCGGTGTTTGCGAGCGTCTGCTGCGCCAGCGTGACGTGCCCCTGCGCGACGCGCACCGCGCCGGTCAGGGATTGCAGGGTGCCGGCATTGTACGGGTGCAACAGCAGCTGCAGCTTGCTGTCGGCCGCCTGGACGGCGGTTTGGGCCGCCTGGACGGCGGCGGGTTGCGGCGGGGCGGTCAGCGCGGCGAGCGCCAGTTTGCTGCCCGCGAGGGTGGTTTCTGCTTTCACGAGCGTTGCCTGCATGTGCTGCTGCGCGGTCGTGTCATTGGCCTGCGCGGTCTGCACCGCCTGTTCCGCACTGCGCAGCGCCTGCGCGTACTGCGCCTTGGCCGTCGTCAGCGTGTTCTGCGCGGTTTGCGCCGCCTGCCGCTCTGTAGCCTGCAGCATGGACAGCTTGCCCTGGTTGGTGGCGTTCTGTTGCTGCGCCGCCGCTTCCGCCGAGCTTACCTGATCCTCCGCCTGGCTGATCGCGTTGGTCCAGTTGGCCTGGTCGAGCGTTACCTTTTCCTGCGCGGACACGACCGCGGCTTGAGCGGAGCTGATCTGGTTTTGCAGTTGCGAGACGGAATTCTGGGTTTGCGTCTGGGCGCTGGCCGTGGACTGGTTGAGCTGGTTTTGCGACTGGTCGATCGCCTGGCTCAAAGCGGCCTGGTCGGCCGCCAGCTTTGCCTGGTCCTGAGCAACGGTGTTTTGCGCGCCGGACAGTTGCGACTGGTAGGAGGTCTGCGCGCCGCTCGCCTGCTGCGCGGCGGACGCTTCGGCGATCGTCAACTGATTTTGCGCGTTCTGGATCGCGGCCTGCTGTGTCGCCTCGTCTTCGGCGAGCTTGGACTGCGCTTGAGATATCTCTCCTTGCAAGGTGGAGATTGTGTTTTGATTGGGCGACGAGGCGCTTTGCGCCTGCTGCAACTGCGTGTTCAATGAGTTCAGTGTCGACTGGTCGTTCGCCACCGCAACGCCCTGCGGACTGCTGTTGCTTTCCACCGATGACAGGTTTCCCTGCGCGACGCTCACGCTGGCCGCAGCGGTGCCGGAAGCCGCGGGCTGCTGGCTCTGCAGCGCGGCGAGCGCGGATTGCGCGTTCGCCAGCGCCTGCTGGTCGTTTGCCACGGAGGTCTCCTGGGGGCTGTTCGCGCTCTGGATGGAAGCCACATTGTTCTGCGCCGCCTGGATCGCCGCCTGCTCGGCCGGCGTCACACTGCCTCCCGCGTTTGCCTGCTGCAATTGCTGCTGCAGGTTCGTCACGTTCTGCTGGGCCTGCTGGAGCGCGGTCTGGTCATTGGCGAGCGTGATGCCCTGCGGACTTGTGGCGGCCTGCGTGTGCGTCAGGTTGCTCTGCGCCGTCTGAAGACTGACGTTGCCTGTCGCCATCGCCTGCTGCTGGGCGGTCACCGCCACCGCCTGCGGGGCCGTCCCGTTTTGCAGGGCGGAAAGCGCGTTCTGGGCGTTCTGGATCGCCAGCGCCAGTGGACTCTGTCCGCTTTTCAGGCTGGCGAGCGCGTTTTGCGCAGCCAGCAGGGCGATGCGCTGCGGTCCGCGCGCGGAGTCCAGAAAGGCGGACTGCGCCTGCAACTGCGCGAGGCTGCGCGCGTTCGCCGCCACCACTTGTCGCGCCTGCGCCGCTTTGGCCGGCGGAGGACCTTCATGCAGCGCCGCCAGTTTGTCCTGCGCCAAGCGGATGTTGTCCTTCGCAATGGCGACGCTGACGGGATTGGCACTCTGCTGTGCCTGCGCCAATTTACCCTGTGCGCCGGACAGCGTCCCCTCCGCGATCTGCAGTTCCGCCTGCTGGGTGTTATTCACAAGCTGCGCAAGCAGTTGACCGGCGGCAACCCGCTGTCCCACGCTCACGTCGATTGAGTGCAGGACGCCCGCCACGCGCGGTCCGATGTCGACCGCCTCCGGACTGACCACGTAACCTGACAGTTGGATGATCTGGCGCACCGTGCCGATGTGCGCGACGCCCGTCTGAACATAGACCGACTTGCCCTGGGCGGCCGTCGCCCGCTGGGCTGCCATGACTTTGACGGGAGATCGTCCATGCAGCGCATAGGCGGTCACGGCGGCGCCGGCGACGGTTACGGCGGCGCCCACCCTGATGATTTTCCCCATTTTGTTGCTGAAAATCGACGCCATGGCAACGTTCGCCCCTCATGAGTATTCCATAGAATTTTAAAATACCGACAGAATTCCGGCCGATAGTTCGCCGTCTGTCTGATCCTACGGGGCGGTGATTAAAATTCGCTTGAAAATGTGGATTTGGGGGACTATTTCAGATTTCAATTGCGTTGCAGGAGCATTGCGGACCGATGTTCAGGCCGGCTGGACGATCGGGCGTTCGAGCAGCCATGTGGCGACAGATGCGCCGGACAGGCCGAGAATGGCGGCGGGAATGGATCCGTGCGGCACGAGTGCGCCGGCTTCGAGGATGACGGCCAGCGCGGCCGTGGGGAGAAGCGGTTCCACGAATGCCCGGCGCCAGTCAAGCGACAGTCCGTCATGCACCAAGAACCAGAAGAGAGACGCGGCGGACAGTCCCCAGCCCAGCACGAACACCGCCGTGCCCAGCGCCGGAGCCTGCCGGACCGCGATGGGGGCGGCGAAAAAAACCAGCGCGCCGGATACGATCATGGTCCAGAAGTTTGCGCGGGTGCGACCGATGCCGCTCAACAGCATGCCGCCGAGCCGGCTCACGGAGGAGAACAGCACGCCGACCGCCGTCAGGCGAACGTAGAGTACGGATGAAGCGGTGTCATACTTTGCGCCGAACAGCGCCAGGATGAGCGCGTCCGGGTACATGCAAAGCAGCAGGGTCAGCGGCAAAAGGATGAAGTTGTTGTAACGGAAGCACAGCGTCGCGCGCCGCCGCGCGTCGGCCTCCGAGTGCGCAGCCTGCGACAGGAAGGGCAGCGCGACGATATTGAACGCCCACGTGATGATGTTCAGATAACCGGCGAGTTTCATTGCGTTGCTCAGGTATCCCGCATCCACGATGGAGGTGGCGCCCGTGATGACGACGAGGAAGGACTGCTGGA
>JAJZZT010000493.1 GCA_021797415.1 Bacillota bacterium | reverse complement strand
CTTGTGGCGGCTGTGTCCAAAGGGTGGCAGGCGCGGGGTCTGCATGCCGGCAGGCTGGTTCGCGAAGCGGCGGTCAGAGCGGGTGGATCAGGCGGCGGCAAAGCGGACATCGCGCAGGCCGGCGGGAAGGAAGCGGGCAGGCTCAAGGAGGCGCTGGACGCTGCGCGCGAGGCGGTGCGCGGCAAGGTCGGCGTATGACGACGTAGCACACAGGCGACGCCGCCGTCTTTGAGAAGTCTTTTTCAGTCGTGCGCAAAGGATTTATCCTTTTGTTCGACGAATATAGACAATATGCGGACGGCGCGCGGGCCTTGCCTCGCCGGTGCGCCGAGAACCAGCGAGTGAGGTGGATGGAATATGCCGTCTTCAGAGGAAACGATGCAGTTCCGGCTGCGGCCCGACGAGCCGACGCGAGCGGAGCGGGCGCTCCTTTTGGCGTACGAGGCGCTCAATGAGAAGGGATACAATCCGATTCACCAGATTTCCGGTTACCTGCTGTCGGGTGATCCGGCGTACATCACAAGTTTCAAGGATGCTCGCGACACCGTCAGGCGCATCGAGCGCGATGAACTGATCGAGGAACTGGTGCGCACCTATCTCGCGGCGCGGTTGCGATGAGAGTGATGGGTATAGACTATGGAGATGTGCGCATCGGCGTCGCGCTCTCCGATCCGCTCGGTATCACGGCCCAGGCGTTTGCAGTGCTCGATGTGCGAAAAACGCAGGACATCCTGCGGGAATTGGCGACGATCGCCGCCGAACACGACGTGGGGCGCGTGGTGGTCGGCTATCCGCGCAATATGAATGGGACCGCGGGGGAACGCGCGCGAAGGTCGGAAGAATTTGCAGAGACAGTCAGGGCTGCGACCGGCCTGCCCGTGACGCTCTGTGACGAGCGGTTGACCACCGTCAGTGCGCAGCGTGCGCTCATCGCCGGTCGGGTGCGGCGTGAAAAACGGCGCGACGTGGTCGACAAGATCGCGGCCGCCCTGATTTTGCAAACGTATCTCGATTCCGGAGGGAGGCCATGACAGCCATGATGGAGGATCTCCTGCAAGGATATGTCGTGTTGACGGACGACGGCGGACATGAAGAAGAGTACCATGTACTGCGCGTCCTGGAGATGAACGGAATACACTACGTGCTTCTTCAGCCTGAACGCTCTGTTGAAGAAGAACCGGTCGTTCTCAGGGTGGACGGCGATGTCGAACAGGACGAGGCATCTTTGGTGACAATCGAGGATGACGACGAGTGGGAGAGTGTCGCGGAAGCTTTTGATGAGATTATGTTTGAGCTTGACGACCAGAGTTGACAGGGAGTTTTCTTCGTGAGGCGAGTGATCAAGAAGCGACTGATCGTTAGCGCGGCCGTTTTGGCGGCTGCGTTGTTGGCGTCTGTCGCGATTGGGTTTTACCGCATGTACGATGGGCGCGGGAGTGGCCGTGGGCGCAGTGTCGTGGTGGATATTCCAAACGGCGCCTCCACGACGAGGATCGCTTCCACGCTGTTTCGCCACGGCGTGATCGGCAGCGCCTTCTGGTTTCGCGTCTATCTTTTGTTAAGCCGCCAGACAGGCGATCTGCAGGCGGGCAACTACCGCTTCTCCGGCGGAGAGACGATCCCCCAGGCTGTCGCCGAACTGCGGCAGGGAGCGGTGCGTTTCAACACGGTCGCGGTGACGATTCCCGAGGGGTTCACCGTAAGGCAGATCGGCGCGCTGCTGCAGCATGACGGAATTTGTTCCGGCCGGGCGTTTCTTGCTAAAGCGACAAAGGGCGAATTTCCTCAATTCTGGTTTGTGCGGTCCATTGCGAAAAATCCGCTCATTCGTGACCGTTTGGAGGGATACCTGTTTCCCGATACATATGACTTCGTGCGCGGTGAAAGCGCATCCCAGGTGATCGTGAAGATTCTGTCGGAGACGGCGCGCATTCTTTCTCCTGCCCTGGTGCGGCGCATGAAGGTGGATCACCTGACCGTGGCGGAGACGCTCACGATCGGATCGCTGATTGAACGGGAGGCCAAGCGCGCATCCGACCGCCCGCTTGTCGCGAGCGTGATCTTCAACCGCCTGCGCCACCGTCCGCCGATGCCGTTGCAACTGGACGCGTCCATCGAGTACGCGCTGGGGCACACGACACTGGACCTGACCCCGCGCGATCTCGCGATCCGGAGTCCCTACAACACGTATACGCATATGGGATTGCCGCCCGGACCGATCGCCAATCCAGGGCTGCCGTCAATCATTGCGGCGCTCCACCCTGCGCACACCCGTTATTATTACTACGTGGCAAGCTTTAACGGGAGCGGCGGCAATTATTACGCGACAACCTACGCGCAGCAACTGGTCAATATCGCGCGCAGCCAGCGCAATCTCGCGCGCCTGCAGGCAGAGAGCCGCGGCGGCCGGCAGGCGCAGACCAAGGGCAAACATCACGGCTGAACCGCCCGTTTTCATGTTCGTTGTCCCTCCCGCATACATTTTTGTGGTTTGTCAAAGGAGGGATGGCATATGGGCCTGGTTACCATCCTGACGCTGTTGGTCCGCGAGTTGTCTGTCTTTGTCTCCTATGTGAAGAATCACACGTTTCCCCAGCCGCTTCGCGCCGAGGAAGAAGAGGAGGCGCTTCGCGCTTGGCGCCATCGTCAAGATTTGGAGGCGCGCAACCGCCTGATCGAACACAACCTGCGTCTTGTGGCGCACGTGGTCAAAAAATACGATCAGGGCCGCGTGGACTCGGAGGACCTGATCTCGATCGGAACGATCGGCCTGATCAAGGCGGTGCAGACGTTCAATCAGGACAAGGGTGTGCGGCTTGCCACCTATGCAGCGCGCTGCATCGAGAATGAGATCCTGATGCACATGCGGGCCAGGCGCAAGTTCAACAAGGATGTTTCGCTGCATGAACCGATCGGTCAGGACAAGGAAGGCAACAAGGTGTCCCTGATGGACCTGCTGGGCACGGATGGCGAGGAGATCGTCGATGACATCCAGTTTTCCCTGGACCGCGAGGCGGTGTACAACGGGCTGGCCTTGCTCGATCCAAGGGAGCGGGTCATCATCTGGGAGCGCTTCGGCCTGCCGTACGGAACCGAAAAGACACAGCGAGAAATCGCACGCGAAATGGGAATTTCCCGCTCCTACGTCTCGCGCCTGGAAAAGCGCGCGCTGGAAAAATTGCAGCGGCGGTTTTCCCACAGCGACAGGCATGTCTGATGTGATACGATACAGGGAAACGTGCTAAAGGCGGGATATCATTTGCTGCGGTCACTGCGGCCGGGCAAGTATGTGTCATCGATCTACGGGATTGACACGCAGGCGTTGTGGGATCAGGGCTTCCGGGCCATTCTCACGGATCTGGACAACACCCTTACACAATGGAACGCGCCGGCGGCCAATCCGAGGTTGACAAGCTGGCTGGCCAATCTCAGGGAGCGCGGATTTTCCGTCTGCATCCTGTCCAACAATGTGCGACGGCGTGTGGAGCCGTTCGCGGCGCAGATGGGCGTGCCGTTCATTTCGGACGCCGGGAAGCCGCGCCGGAAGGCGTTCCATGAAGCATTGGCGACGATCGGGGCGGCGGCCGGACAGACGGTGATGATCGGCGATCAGTTGTTTACCGACATCCTGGGCGGCAATCGCATGGGGATGTACACTGTGCTGGTCCGGCCTCTGCATGTCCATGAGCATGCGGGGACGCGGCTGGTGCGGATTGTGGAACGATGGCTGTTGCGCGGGCAAGCCCCGCTTGACGAGGAAGGACGGCGGCCGGAATGAATTTCAGCATGGTGTGTACGGGTTGTGGCGCACCTTTGCAGATGGATGCGCAGCAGGAACGGGGCTACATCACGGCCGAGGCGTTCATGCGCGACAGGCCGCTTTGCCGGCGCTGCTACCGGCTTATTCACTACGGGCAGATGGAAGCGGTCCAGATCGGGGAAGAGGAGTACCGGACGGCGGTCATGCGGGCGCTCGGCAAGCCGAGCCTGGTTTTGTACGTGCTCGATGCGTTTGATATGGCAGGTAGCGCGGTGCGCGGCCTGGCGGGAATGCTCCAGCAGCACGAAGTGATCGCGGTTGCCAACAAGGTAGACCTCTATCCGCGCGGGACGAATCGGGACAGGCTGCGCACCTGGCTGGGCCGGGAGGCCGCGCGTCTGCAGATCGCGCACCGCACGCTGCTGCCTGTCAGCGCACAGACGGGAGAAGGGTTGGGCGAACTGCTGGATCTGCTCGTTCAGACGGCGCATGAGCGCGCCATCGTCGTGCTGGGAATGGCGAATGTGGGGAAATCGTCTGTCTTGAACCGATTGCTCGCCATGGCCGGGGAGACGCTTGAACAGCCCGTCACCGCGAGTCCTTTTCCGGGAACGACCCTGGGTGTTATTTCGTTGAAGCTCGCAAACGGGTTGCGCATTGTCGACACGCCCGGCCTTGTGGGCCGGCATCGCCTGCTGGACCGCGTCTGCGGGAAGTCGCTGCGCCTGATCGTGCCGAGCGCGCCGCTCCGGCCGCGCGTGTACCAGTTGTATCCGGGCCAGACGATTTTCGTCGGCGGGCTGGCGCGGGTGGATTTTGAACAGGGCGAGGCGCAGAGTTTTGTCGTGTACGCGGCCAATCAACTGCATGTGCACAGGACCAAGCTGGCGCGCGCGGACGAACTCTACCGCCAACATCTGGGCGTGCTGTTGACACCGCCCTGCCCGGATTGCGCCGACGATCTGCGGGGGCTCGTTGCGTTGCCTGTGCATGTCAAGGGAGATCGCGCGGTCGATATCGCATTGCCCGGGCTCGGATGGGTCAGAGTCGGCGCGGAGGCAAAGCTGACGGTCCATCTGCCGCAGGGCATTGCACCAGTGGTACGCCCGGCTGTCTTCTCCTCGGATGAGCCGCGATTTGGCAGCGGGTTTTCTCCCGGACGGGAATGGAACGCCCGGCCCGCGAATCCGTCCGGTCCGCGCGCATTTTCCGCCGGCTCGAGAGGCGCGCAAGCCGGCGGTCCTGCGGGAAGGCCGGGTGTTGCAACCGTGCGCAACGGGACTGCGGCGACGGCCGGGCGGCCGCACCCTGCGCGGCAGTCCGGCGGCGGCGCAAAACGGCGGGGCGGACCGGGTGTCAAAGGGGAGAAGCGGCCTTGATGAGAACGGGTGAGACGGCGCTTTTGGCTGTGTTCGGGCATCCCGTGGGTCACTCGCTCTCCCCCGCGATGCACCGCGCCGCTCTTCGCGCCGCCGGCCTGATCGGGGACTATCTGGCGTTTGACGTGGCGCCGGAGACGTTTGCGGCGGCGCTTTCCGCCGCAGGTACGCTCGGGTTTCGCGGTCTGAACGTGACGATTCCGCATAAAGAGGCGGCGTGCGAAGCGG
>JAJZZT010000236.1 GCA_021797415.1 Bacillota bacterium | reverse complement strand
CGCGCTTGCCGCCGCGCGCGGGCGGTATCTGCTCGAACTGGACGCCGATGACTGGCTGCCGCCGCACGCGCTTTTGCGTATGCGCCTGGCGATGGACGCAACTCCCGAAAGCATTGGGCTGCTGACATTCGATCACTTCACATGGCGGCTCGCGCGGCGTGGTGAATTGTCCTTGCGCGGCATGACGCCGGCCACTTCGCCCATCATCACGCCGTCGGAGGCGCACGTGTCAATCCCGCGCCTGTACAGAACCGGCGTTCTCCGGCAATTGGGCGGTTGGACGACGACAGACGCGTCGGCGGGAAGGCTGTTTGAAGATGTGGCGCTCATTCTGCAATTGAGGCGATACAATGCCATCGCGACCGCGAGCGGCGCACTCTATCACCGCGTAATCCGCCGCGCAAGCATCAGCCAGACGCATCGCACCGCTTACCAGGCGTGGGCAAAGCAGTATGCTCGCGATATGTGACTGCTTTGGGCCGACTGCTTTAGGCCATCTTGTGATCGCTGTGCAACACGTGTATTCGCAGACTATGCGAGCACGCGAACCAGATCGATGCTGATGGACGGAATGCTCACGGTGATCGGCGGGCCTCCGTAGACTGTGGGCGGCTCCTCGACCTGAATGAGTGTGTCTTGCACCGCGGTCAGCTTTCCGTCGAACAGCGCGCCCGGCACAACCACCTCCACCGTGCGGCCGATGAAGGCAGACAGCAGACTGGCAAATGTCATGATGACTCTTCCTCCTTCACACAAGCGCCATCGCGCGTGATCTCTTCGGCGCCGCGCCCCTTCGGGCCATGCGCCGCCCTATGTCCTGTTCGCCCGTCACTGGATGGATGTGATTTTGCTGAACGGGATAATCACGATGTCTCCATTGGACTGGGTCAATTCAACCGCATTCACGGCGACGTTCGTGACGGTGCCGACGACTGTCTCCAGGTTCGTGGTGACCGTGACCACCTGGCCGGTCTTGCTGAGAAAGAGGCCGGTCAGCGCACTGTTGGCGGGCATGCCGCTCGCAGCCTCCGCCTGAAGGACCTGCACCTCCGCCTGAAGGGCATGCACCTCCTGTTCCAGATCGCGGATCTGCTCTTCCACGTCATGCAATGAATGGCGCACCCTGCGCAGTTCGCGGCGCAATTTCTCCACCAGTTCCTTCGAAATATGGCAAATATGCCGGCACCGGCCGGGGCGCACGATCCGCCTGACGATCAACTGGCCAGTTTCCACCTTGCGCGCGCGAATGACACCGACACGAAGCGCGGAACTCACTCTGCCCATCGTCACAATCCTCCTTGAAATGGACTCCTTGCCATACCAGCGTATGGCGTCCCGCCGCCCGTTGTGGCGGCATCAACCTATCAATCATCCGTTGTTGCTCCAGGTTCACCGATGAATTCCTGAGAGAATTCTTCATAAACGAAGGGCGGGTGTTCTGTGACCGCCGTGTTTTCCATGAGATCGGCCCACGAGAGCCGGTCAAACTGGCCGTGCCATTTGTGATTGAAGTAATCCCAACTCTGATTGATCCACAGAGCGCCCTGTCCGGGCAGCTCTGCAAACGAACTGTGATCGTCATGCCATACAAACACGTCCATCGCGATGACCAACTTCCATCCCCCGATCCGCGCGCGCAGGCACCAGTCCGCATCGTCCGCGCCGGCCAGGCATCCGGGATCCAGTCCGCCCAATTGTCGAAGCGCCTGTCCCTTGATCATCCAGATGGTCCCCTGCAGACATTTGGCGGTTGTCGCGCACGGACGGGCACCGGTCAGACGGTGATTCACATCAATCAGATAGTCCCGGATGGACGCCTTCTGACACCACTCTTGATAGTACAGCGAAAAATCCTGCCTCCCCCCGATGCCGCGCCCGAGCGGGGCCACGGCGGCAATCCGGCCGTCCCGGTACAGGTGGCTTTGCAGACGGCCGGCCCACTCCGGACCGACGTACAAGTCCGAATTGACAAGACAGACATCCCCTTCAGTCCACTTGCGGGAACACGCCTGTCCCACCGCGGGAGCGTAACCCAGGTTTTGGCTGTTTTGCACCACCGTCACGTCATGCGGCAATCGCCTTGCATAGTCCGCCAGCATCTCGGGCGTCCCGTCGGAGGAAGCGTTGTCAACCACCACGAGGTGAAACGGCTCATCCGTGTAGTCGAACAGGTGAGTGATGCAGCGCTCTGTTCTCTCCCGCGTGTTGTAACTGACGACAATGATCGTAAGCGGCCGTGTCACGTCTCCTCGCTCCACGGCAACAGGACGGGGTCCCCGTCGAGCATGGACTCATAGTGGCTGCGGGGACAGAACTCCGACCGGGGATCGCGGGCGACGTAAAATTGATACTTGCGCTGGATATCCTCCCGCGTACCCGCATATCCGTAGTGTTTGATGCGTAAGTCCGAGCGCGCTCCCGGAAAATCGGACACAAGGTTCACCGGAATGCTCCCGCCGTGCAGCGCCTGATTGGACAAGCGGTAGACCGCTCCTGGCATATAGCGGAAAAGGCGCGGACCGTACTGCGTCGGAGCCCACAGCTTGTCGGTGCGATAGTGCGCCATGGAAGACCAGAAATGATAGAAACGGAAACTGTACCAATCCATCTCCGCCTGGTTGATCAGCGCGCGGACTTCCGCATGGAACCTGCGTTCGAACACCTCATCCGCATCAACGGCAAGAATCCAGTCGGGACGCGACGCCACTGCCCGGTGAAACAGGCGCCGTTTCAGCGCCGCCTCGTTCAATCCGTACTGCGACTCGGTCGAGCGCCCGAGGGATACCACCTTTTCATAGGAAGCGCAGATGGCGACCGTGTCGTCAGTCGATCCATCGTCGAGGATCACGATCTCATCCACATAGTCTGACAGATCATCCAGCACCATGCGAAGATAGCGATTCGCCTCGTTGCGCACCTGCATCATGGCGGTCAACTTATTATTCTCCGCTTTGCGCAGCAAGCCTGTGCGGCGATCTGGCATCACGCGTTCTCCCCCGTCATGAGATGTGCCCATTTGCCGCGGAAATAGCGCTCACTCCGCTCAAACAGCGCGCGCAAATACGCGTGGTTCTGACAACTGCGGCCCATCAGGTGATAGATCCGGCTGCGCGGACAGTACACCACCCGAAAGCCCTGGCTGCGCGCCCGAAAAGAGTAGTCCGTCTCCTCAAAGTAGAAAAAATAGTGTTCGTCAAACATGCCCAGGACCGGCAACAGATCGCGCCGGATCAGATAGGCCGCACCGCTCACGCTGATGCAGTCCTCCTGTTCCTCGTACATCCCCGGACCGTCCGGTTCGAACAGGCCGCGCGGATAGTGCTGCGCATTGGTGCCGACAATCCCGGCTCCCGTGATGCGTCCTGCCCGGTCGACCGTCTTCGGACCGACCACCGCGATGCGCTCGTCACTTTGCATGCATTCGATCAGCGGAGTCAGCCAGCCAGGCGTCACCAGCACATCGCTGTTCACCAGCATGATGTACGGACTGTTGCCTGCGTAGATTCCCTGATTGCACGCTTTTGCATAACCGGTGTTGTCCGCGTTGACGAGGATGGACACGTTTTCCCATTTGAGTTGGCGAACCGCTTCGACCGTGCCGTCACAACTGCCGTTATCGACCAGGATGACGCGATGCGGCGCAGGTGTGTGGACACGGATGCTGCGCAGGCAGTCCAGCACCAACCCGCGGGTGTTATAACTGACAATCACAAGATCCAGGAGTGTATCCATGCGCATCACCTTTCCTCGACAAATGAAAGCAGACCCTCACGTCCACATGTTATCGAGAAGGGTGAAATTTCGAGCAGGCGAATCACTGGGTTTGCAGATCAAATGGAAAAAAGGGCGATGACCCGCCGCTGTCACGAGCGGCTGGCTGAATGAAGGCCTGAACAGTTGCGTGGATTTGAGCAGGACTGGGGAAAAGAGAAAGTCAGCCTGCGGAATGAAACGCGATGGAGGGAATCGCGGCGGTCGCACTGACATTGAAGCGGTCCCACATGCCGAACGACGCATGACCGGGCACGCCGCAGACCACCGCATACGCTCCCGCCCGGGCGGCGGCGAACGTAAACCGTGCGAAGTGCCCTGGACTGATTCCCGTGACCGGCGCGGACGTTTCTGCACCGGGAAAGACAGGGGAGAAGCCTGTCCCGGTAGCGATCTGCGCTTTCGGAATAATGATGGCGCTGTGGTTCAGCATGGTGGACTTGTTTACGACCGTGACGTGAACGGTCCAACCGGCGGGCACGGTGATCGCCATCGCTCCATTGCTGTATCCGTTGAAATCAAAGCCGTTGTTTTGCCCCGCGTCAAGCAGCAGCCAAACCGCTTTCGCTTTCGCGGTGTAACGCACCCACCGGTCCACGCGGACCTGCCCGCCAAGAGGCGGGGAGGCCGCGGACTGGCCGGAGGTCGCCGTGCGCGTGATGAGCGTGGCGGGAGTGCCCACGCCGTAATCGTACACCATCGCGCCGCCGAGCGAGGCGGTGATCGTGATCATCGCCACGGCTCCCACAAGGAGCAGCGCCGATCCCACCGTGGCGCGTCCCGTGCCTCTTCCCCAAAACGACCACTTGCGGTCCGGTCTGACTCGTGTTCTCACGCGCACCACCCACGATGCGGCCGCAAACACTCCTGTCAACACAGCGAACGTCTGATGGGTCGACAGAATCGAGAGGGTCTTCGGCGTCCAGCGAACGTACGATTCCGACAGGACACCCGTCGCGGCGGCGGCGACGATGGCAAAGAGCGACAGAGTCAAAACCCAGAATCCGGCGCGCTGGAGAAAGCTGCGTTCCGGAGCGCCCGTCACATAGCGCAGGATCTCGATCAACAGCGCAAGGTACAACAGAACGATGGGAAAATGCAGCACCATCGGATGGATGGTCCGCGGGAAAACGGCTGTTCCAAAGCGGATCCATGCGCTCAGCAGGCTGCCCCACACACCACGAATGAACGACACGCCAACCCCTCTTCTGCACCGCATTTTGTGCGGACGGCCGCGCATCCCGCACGCCGATCCTGCGGATGCTGTCGTCATTATATCATTCTGTCTGTAGTTTCCCTGAAGAATGCTTGAATCGCCCGCGCCATGGGGGTCTATCCTGAAAATGTCT
Organism: Bacillota bacterium; assembly: GCA_021797415.1. The sequence goes on along the minus strand of JAJZZT010000236.1, from coordinate 261 downwards.
TCTGCTAGCCGCCAGTATCCCCCCGGGGACATGGGATCCACCCATCTTCGGCAGGCGGCGGGGGGCGATCGGGCGTTTGACTGACGCCTCAAACGCCCGATCCAAATGAGCCCGCCTGCCCCTTAAGGACTGGATCCCATGTCCCCTGGCTCCTGCTCGGACACCGCTATCGCTAAACTCGCGACGGGCAAAAGGATACTGGCGACCCAGCACACCTTGTCCATGGTGCGGAACTCACCTTGCATAGGGCAGGACGACGGC
>JAJZZT010000522.1 GCA_021797415.1 Bacillota bacterium | reverse complement strand
ATTGGTGAAACAGACATCCGTGGTGAAATTTGACGCGACGGTGGAAGTGGCGTTCCGGCTTGGACTGGATCCACGCAAGAACGATCAGCAGATCCGCGGCGCCGTCTTGCTGCCTCACGGCACGGGGCGCACGGTGCGCGTCATCGTGTTCGCGAAGGGCGACAAGGCGAAAGAGGCGGAAGCCGCGGGAGCGGATGTGGTCGGCGACGAGGATCTGATCGCGCGCATATCCGGGGGCTGGCTGGAGTTTGACGCCGCGATTGCCACGCCCGACATGATGGCGAGCGTCGGCCGTCTGGGGCGCATTCTTGGTCCGCGCGGGTTGATGCCAAACCCGAAAACGGGGACGGTCACGTTTGAAGTCGGGCGTGCCGTTGAGGAAGTCAAGGCGGGCAAGGTGGAATACCGGCTGGACAAGGGCGCCAATGTCCACGCGGTGCTCGGCAAGGTGTCGTTTCCTTCCGAACGCCTTCTGGGGAACTTCACGGCGATCCTTGACGCACTGCAAAAAGCGAAGCCCGCCGCGGCGAAGGGCCAGTACATCCGTCATGTGTCCTTCAGTTCGACGATGGGTCCGGGCGTGCCGCTGAACTTGCAGCGCCTGTCGACGAGTTCGTCGGCAGAGTAATTCCAGCCGCGCTTCTGGGCAGGCGGCGCTTCTGGGCAGCAGGCGGCGCCTTTGGGCATTGCATGTCTTCTGAAATTCTGCTATAGTCAGCGGCATGTGTCTTGGACTGCAGACAGCGGGCGCCGCCTGGGGAAACCGAAATTTGGTTTATCGCAACTCCCATGGCTGCTTAATGATTGGCCCGCCGAGGTCGTCGGATTATCGGGTTGTGGCGTTGCTTTTCGCCTGCAGACGGAGAGCGCGCTGTCCTCCTCCGTCCGCGATCTGCGGCGGAGGTTGGTTTATTTTGCTGGGATGAGGAGGTGTTGCAGTGGGCAATCGAGAGGCGAAAATGGCCGTGGTGGCGGAGATCTCCGATAAACTGGCGCGCAGCAAGAGCACGATCGTCACCGATTACCGCGGACTGACGGTCGCCGAGATCACGGATTTGCGCAAGTCCCTGCGTGAGGCGGGTGTGGAGTTCCGCGTGCTGAAAAATACGCTCGCGAGCCGCGCGGCGGCGGAATCCAACGCGTCGGCGCTTGATGCGTATCTGAAAGGGCCGACGGCAATCGCATTCGGCTACGATGATCCGGTCGTGCCCGCGAAGCTGTTGAACACGTTCGCCACGGCGCACAAGGCGCTGGAGATCAAAGGCGGGCTGGTGGAAGGCCGCCTTGTGGACGCCGCGGGTGTCGAGGAACTGGCGTCCCTGTCGTCGCGCGAAGGCATGCTGTCCCTGTTGCTGAGTGTTCTCCAGGCGCCATTGCGCAATTTCGCGTACGCGATCAAGCAGGTTGCGGAACAGCAGGAGACGGCGCAAGGCTGAGAGGGGCGCCCTGTCGACGCGGAGGATGCGCGGTCCGGCGCGCAATATCTCGCCGGGTTCATATAGAGTTCATATCGGGAGGGTCCACGGTTGACGAGCGAACAGATTCTTGAGGCGATCAAGGGCATGACGGTCCTTGAATTGAATGATCTGGTGAAAGCCATCGAAACGGAATTTGGCGTGACGGCGGCGGCGCCTGTTGCCGCGGCGGGCGGCGCGGGAGCGGCGGCGCCTGCGGAGGTCGAGCAGACGGAATTCGATGCCATCCTGACGGAAGTGGGGCCGTCCAAGATCAACGTGATCAAGGCGGTGCGCGAGGTGACGGGCTTGGGACTGAAGGAAGCCAAGGAACTGGTCGAAAGTGCGCCCAAGCCGCTGAAAGAGAAGGTTGCGCGGGAAGAGGCCGAGGCTGTGAAAGCCAAGATCGCGGAACAGGGCGGCGTCGTCGAGATCAAGTGACGCGCGACGGTCTGCAGGTTTGCTGGGCCGCCGTCATACCCCGGGGTATGACGGCAGCCGGCAGAAGACATTTCAAGACGAACGAAAGGAGCGGAGCGTCTGACAGGCCGCTCCTTTCGCGTTCGCGGCGGTGATCTTGTGATGGTGGAACACTACTACGCGGATCATCCTTCTGTCTCGTCCGATCCGCGCGAGATTGAGGCCGTGGTGCGCGGGCGCGCGTTTTGTCTCACGGTTGACAGGGGCGTATTCAGTCGGCGCGGCATCGATCGCGGTTCCATTTTGCTGGCGGAAGCGGTCGCGGCAGGGCCGGATGAACGATTGCTGGACCTGGGATGCGGCTATGGCGTTGTCGGCATTGCGCTGGCTTTGGCCGTGCCGCGACTGCGCGTCTTTTCGTGCGACATCAATCGGCGGGCGGTCGATCTCGCTCAGCTCAATATCGCCGCCAACGGTTTGGCGGATCGCGCAACAGCCGTATGCGCGGATGGAGCGCTCGGCGTTGCGCCGGGGATCCAATTTGACGCGGTCGCGCTGAACCCGCCCATTCGCGCGGGGAAAACCGTTGTGTGGCGGCTTTACGAGGAAGCGGCCGTCCGGCTTGCGCCGCGCGGATGCCTGTGGGTCGTGATCCAGAAGAAGCAGGGAGCAGATTCGACGCTGCGCAAGCTTTGCGAGTTGTTTGGCCGGGTGGATATCGTGCGCAGGGACGCCGGCTATCGCGTGTTGCGGGCGTGCGCGGTGAAAGGCGATCAAGGCGGCGACGCGCGTCCCTGATCCAGAATGAAAATTTGTTATTGACACAGTGTGGCGGATGTGCTATTGTGGAAAAATGCGAAAATGGTATGGGTGGAGTATGCCTATACGAATATTTTTCGCTTTTTGTGGCAATAGAAGAATATTGCGCATCTTTTGGCCAAAACGAGGGAGACCGGTATTCACACCGCCGCCATCCGGACGAAACGGTGACGGTTGCGTCGTGAATGTCGTTGCGGTGGCCGGTATGGGTTTTTCGTCCAGAAAGAGAATCCGGCTTGATCCGCGCGTCTTTCTTTTGTTTTTGCGGTAGTCCAAGGACTTGGTTTGAGGGGTGACCGATTTGCACGGACACGATGTAAGGTACGGACGCCGTGTGCGCCGGACGTACTCCCGGGTTCAGGAGGTGCTCAATCTTCCGAATCTGATTGAGATCCAGCAGAGGTCGTACGAATGGTTTCTCCGCGAAGGACTCAAAGAGATGTTTGACGACATCTCCCCCATCCAGGACTTCACGGGCAACCTGGTCCTCGAATTTATCGATTACAGTCTGGGCGATCCCAAATACTGCGTCGACGAGTCCAAGGAACGCGACGTGACGTACGCCGCGCCGCTTCGCGTGAAGGTGCGCCTTTACAACAAAGAGACGGGTGAAGTGAAGGAACAGGAAGTCTTCATGGGCGATTTCCCGCTCATGACCGAGACGGGGACATTCATCATCAACGGCGCTGAACGCGTGATCGTCAGCCAGTTGGTGCGGTCGCCCAGCGTGTATTTTAATGCGAAAGTCGATAAAAACGGCAAGCGGATGTTCAGTGCGACAGTGATACCCAACCGCGGGGCGTGGTTGGAACTTGAGACGGACGCGAAAGACATTATATACGTGCGCATCGACCGTACGCGCAAGATTCCCGTGACGGTCCTGCTGCGCGCGCTCGGATTTTCCAGCGATGCGGAGATCCTCTCCCTGCTCGGCGAGAACGACTATCTGCGCAATACGCTGGAGAAAGACAATACGGAGTCCACGGAACGCGCGCTGATCGAAATCTACGAGCGCCTGCGGCCGGGTGAGCCGCCGACTCTGGACAATGCGCGCAATCTGCTGTCCTCGCGCTTTTTTGATCCGAAGCGGTACGACCTCGCGAGCGTCGGCCGCTACAAGATCAACAAGAAGTTGCATTTGAAAAACCGGTTGCTCAACCAGCGCCTCGCGGAAACGCTCATCGACCAGGAGACGGGCGAAGTGATCGCGGAAGCGGGGCAGTTGATCGACCGCCGTCTGCTTGACAAGCTGTTGCCGCACCTGGAGAACGGGCTGAACGTGCGGCAGTACCACACGCAAAACGGGCTTTCGGACGAAGCGCAGATGGCCGTCCAGGAGATCCTCATTTTCAGCCAGGTCGAGGACGGCAAGCCGATCAAGGTCATCGGCAACGGCACGATAGACAAGCATGTCAAGCACATCGTCCCGGCCGACATCATCGCGTCCATCAGTTATTTCATGGATCTGCTGCACGGCGTCGGTTCGACCGACGATATCGACCACCTGGGCAATCGCAGGCTCCGCTCGGTGGGAGAACTCTTGCAAAACCAGTTCCGGATCGGTTTGTCGCGCATGGAGCGGGTGGTGCGCGAGCGCATGTCCATCCAGGACGCCAACGCGATCACTCCGCAGGCGCTGATCAACATCCGGCCTGTCATCGCAGCCATCAAGGAGTTTTTCGGATCGAGCCAGCTTTCCCAGTTCATGGATCAGACCAATCCGCTCGCCGAACTGACGCACAAGCGCCGACTGTCGGCGCTTGGTCCCGGCGGCCTGACCAGGGAGCGCGCCGGATTTGAGGTGCGGGATGTGCATCCATCCCACTATGGCCGCATGTGTCCGATCGAGACGCCGGAAGGTCCGAACATCGGGTTGATCAACAGCCTTTCCACCTATGCGCGCATCAATGAGTACGGATTTATCGAAACGCCGTACAGACGGGTCGATCCGGATTCGGGCGTCGTGACGGATCACATCGACTACCTGACGGCCGACGAGGAAGATGGGTACATCGTCGGGCAGGCGGTCGCGAAACTGACGCCGGAAGGCCAGTTGCTGGATGCGGAACAGATCGTGCGCTACAAGGGCGACATCCTCACCATGCCGCGCGAACGTGTGGATTACGTGGACGTTTCGCCGAAACAGGTGGTGTCGGTTGCCACCGCGCTCATCCCGTTTCTGGAAAACGACGACGCCAACCGGGCCTTGATGGGCTCGAACATGCAGCGTCAGGCGGTTCCCCTGCTGGTGACCGAGGCGCCGTTTGTCGGGACGGGGATGGAGCACAAGGCGGCCAAGGACTCCGGCGTGGCGGTGGTGGTGCGCCGCGGCGGAATCATCGAGCGGGTTACGGCCAATGAGATCCAGGTGCGCGTGCGCCAGTTGGTGGACGGAAACTGGGTGACCGGCGGACTGGACCGGTACAAATTGCAGAAATTCATGCGCTCGAATCAGGGCACATGCATCAACCAGCGGCCGCTGGCCCGCATCGGGGACGAGGTCGAGGCCGGGGACATCATTGCGGACGGCCCCGCGACAGAACAGGGGGAACTGGCCCTCGGAAGGAACGTCCTGGTCGCGTTTATGACGTGGGAGGGATACAACTACGAGGACGCCATCCTGCTGAGCGAGCAGATGGTCAAAGAGGATGTCTACACATCAATCCACATTGAGGAGTACGAGTGCGAGGCGCG
>JAJZZT010000261.1 GCA_021797415.1 Bacillota bacterium | reverse complement strand
ATCGTTCTTGCGCCGACCGGGGTGCGCGCGCTGGTGCCCGACGGAGAGTTTGTCGGCGTCTTCGCGCGCAGCAGTCTGGCGCTGAAATACGGTCTTGTGCTGGCCAACGGCGTCGGCGTGATTGACAGCGATTACTACGGCAATCCGGACAATGGCGGACACATCTACGTGCCCCTGTGGAACACGGGCGAAGCGGATGTCCTGCTGCCGCGGGGCGAACGTGTCGCCCAAGCGATTTTTCTTGGCTTTTCTTTGGCGGATGGAGACGACCCGGCGGCGACCGTCAAGAGAATGGGCGGCTTCGGATCGACAAACCATCCCGGCGGACCCCTTCACCGTTGATGGGCGGGCGGCATATCCTGTACGCAGACGGATATTGCAGACGGACACGGCACAGGCGTGCCTTGCTATTTGCGCGCGTTTGCGTACAATGGGTTGAAAGGGGTCCCGGGATATGCTCACGGGGATCAGGATGGCGTTCATTGGCGGTGACGCCCGCACGGTCGAAGTCGTGCGGTATGTCAGCGACTTGGATGCATCGACGTGGCTGTATGGTTTCGACCGTATGCAGGAGAGCTTTCCGGACATGCAAAAAAGCGCCCTGTCGCCGGATGGCCTGCACGAAGCCGATGTGGTCGTCCTTCCGGTTGCCGGCATGGATGAACGCGGCGTGGTGGATGCCCGCTTTGCCGATGAACCGCTGGTGCTCGACGACGGGCATTTTGCGGCGATCCGCCGCTCGGCGCCGGTTTTTACCGGGATCGCCCGCCCGGCTTTGCAGGCCGCGGCCAGACGGCATGGACTGCAGTTGATTCGCCTCATGGAACTGGATGAAGTGGCGATCCTGAATTCCATCCCGACGGCGGAGGGCGCGATCGCTTTGGCGATGGAGCATACGGATATCACGCTTCACGGGTCAAACTGCGTGGTCCTCGGCCTTGGGCGTTGCGGCATGACGCTGTCCAGAACGCTGTCCGGTCTCGGCGCGCGCGTGCGGGTGTGTTCCCGCAAGCCGGGCGATCTGGCGCGCATCATCGAATTCGGACTTGCGCCATGCCCGCTGTCGCAACTGAACGAGGCCCTGATCGACGCGGACGTGGTCTTCAACACGATCCCGGCGCCCATTTTAACCTCGGATGTATTGTCGCGCATTCCCCGGACATGTGTTGTCATCGACATCGCCTCCGCCCCTGGCGGGACGGATTTCCGCTATGCCGAGAAAAGGGGGATCAAGGCCGTCCTGGCGCCGAGTCTGCCTGGAATAGTCGCTCCAAAAACGGCTGGCCGGATCATCGCCCAGACGATGGTGCGATTGATTCAGGAGGCCACGGTTCCTGGGGGAATGCAGGCGTGAATCTGACTGGACAAACGATCGGATTCGCTGTGACCGGTTCGCACTGTACGTACGCGGAAGTCTTTCCGCAATTCGAACGCCTTGTCAAAATGGGGGCGGACATTATCCCCATATTTTCCAATACGGTGTTATCCACGGCGACGCGCTTTGGCGAAGCGGGGGAATGGGCTTCACGCATCGAGGCGGTGACGGGACACACAGGCATCGCGAGCATACCGGAAGCGGAACCGCTCGGACCGTCGAAGCGTCTCGACTGTCTGATCGTCGCGCCGTGCACGGGGAGCACGCTGAGCCGTTTTGCCAATGCGCAGACGGATTCGGCCGTGCTCATGGCGGCCAAGGCGACGCTGCGCAACGACCGGCCGGTCGTTCTGGCGATTTCCACCAATGACGGGCTCGGTTTGAACGCATACAATATCGCGCGCCTGCTGACGGCAAAAAATGTGTTCTTTGTCCCTTATGGCCAGGACGATCCATTCCGGAAGATGAACTCACTCGTCGCTAAGATGGAACTGATTCCGCAGACCGTGGAGGCCGCGTTGGAGAAACGCCAGTTGCAGCCTCTGCTGGTTGCGCGCGACGACAGAAGCGCGTTCGCGGGATAGGCGGTCATGGCCTGGACGCGCCACCATCGGCAGGATGAAAATTCGCTGGGGCGTCGCCATCCCCTTTGCTCGTCGCGAGTTTAGCGATAGCGGTGTCCGAGCAGGAGCAAAGGGGATGGCGACGGCTGGAACGAGTATTTTCAAGACATGGAGAGGATGGGATGGCGGTGGTCAGACCGGTGAACGTCGCTGTCGTGGGTGCGACAGGCGCCGTGGGAAAAGCGATGCTGGAGACGCTGGAACGGCGAAAGTTCCCGCTCGCCTCCCTGAAACCTCTGGCGTCGAGCCGGAGCGCCGGAAGTGCGGTCAGTGTGTGGGGGCGCGCCTATACGGTGGAGGAGGCGACGCCCGAGTCGTTTGACGGCGTCGATGTGGCGCTGTTCTCCGCCGGTGGAGACGTCTCCTTGCGCCTCGCTCCGGAGGCGGTCAGGCGGGGAGCGCTGGTCATCGACAACACAAGCGCGTTTCGCATGGATGACGGCGTTCCGCTGGTCGTTCCGGAGGTGAATCCGGAAGAGATCTTCCGTCACCGCGGGATCATTGCCAACCCGAACTGTTCGACGATCCAGATGGTGGTCGCGCTCTATCCCATCTATCGACGCTTTGGCATCAGGCGGATCGTCGTGTCGACGTACCAGGCGGCGTCCGGGGCGGGGGAGCGCGCGATCGCGGAATTGCGGGTGACGACCGAGGCGTATCTGCGCGGTGAACCCATGCGTCCCGAGATCCTGCCCGTGGCGAAACTCGATCGGCACTATCCGCTCGCATTCAACGTTCTGCCGCAGATTGATGTGTTTGAAGAGAACGGCTTCACCAGAGAAGAGATGAAAATGGTGAATGAGACGCGCAAGATTTTTGCCGACAAGCGCATCGCGGTGACGGCGACGGCTGTGCGCGTGCCGGTGTTTTACGGCCATTCCGAAGCGGTTTACGTGGAGACGGAACAACCGTTTGAGCGCGAGGAGGTCATGGACCTGCTGCAGCGCGCGCAAGGCGTTGCGGTGGAGGACGACCCGGTGCGGCAGCATTACCCGCACGCCCTGCGCGCGCAGGGCGAGTTTGACGTGTTTGTCGGACGGGTGCGCAAGGATCTGACGGTGGACAACGGATTGCTCATGTGGGTGGTGGCGGACAATATTCTCAAGGGCGCGGCTTGGAACGCCGTGCAGATCGCGGAGGTGTGGCTGGAGCGGGAGGGCATTCGGCGATGAGGATTGTCATTCAGAAGTTTGGCGGCACGTCGGTATCGGATCGGCCGATGCGCGAACTAGCGATCGGGCATATTGAAGACGCCAAAGGACGCGGCTTTGCCGTGGTGGTGGTCGTATCCGCCATGGGGCGCGCGGGCGAGCCGTATGCGACCGACACACTGCTCGGGCTTGTCGCCGACGGCGACGACCTGATCGCGCGCGACAGCGATCTGCTGCTCGCGTGCGGAGAGACGATTTCCGCAGTCGTTTTCGGCGCCATGCTGCGCGCCCGCCGACACCAGGTGGCGGTGCTGACGGGAGCGCAGGCGGGCATCCGGACGACCGGGGAATTTGGCAACGCGCGCATTGCGGATATTCAGCCGGCCCGCCTGCTAAAAGAACTGGAAGCGGGCCGCATCGTCGTCGTGACCGGGTTTCAGGGTGTCACGCAAGACGGCGATACGACCACCCTGGGGAGAGGTGGCAGCGATACTACCGCAACCGCTCTGGGAGTCGCGCTTGATGCGGAACTGGTCGACATTTTCACGGATGTGGACGGCATCATGACCGCCGATCCGCGCATTGTAGACGGGGCCGTGCGGTTGGAGCGCGTGACGTATACGGAGTTGTGCAATTTTGCCTATCAGGGGGCGAAGGTCATTCATCCCCGCGCGGTGGAACTGGCGATGCAAAAAAATATCCCGATTCGCGTTCGTGCGACGCGGGGCAAGGGAGAGGGAACGCTCGTGACGAGCGCTTCGCAACTGCTGGAGGCGGGTGCGCCGAATGACTGCGTGCTGACCGGAGTGACGCATGCGGCGCACTTGACGCAGGTGCGCGTGAGTCTGCCGGCCGGACAGCCGGCGTTCCAGTCAAAGGTCTTTCAGGTTTTGGCGCGCAGGGGGATTTCCGTGGATTTTTTCAACGTGACCCCGCAGGAAGTGGTGTTCACGATCCCTGAACGCCAGACGAACCATGCGGTCGCGACGCTCGAAGAACTGGGCGTGGCTGTCGCCGTGGTTCCGCACGTGGCGAAAGTGGCCGCCGTCGGTGCGGGAATCCACGGGGTTCCCGGCGTAATGGCGCGGATTGCCGAAGCGCTGGGCGAACGGAACATCGAAATTCTCCAGTCCGCCGATTCGAACACGACGATCTGGTGTCTTGTGCATGACCGGGATGTGATTCAGGCAGTACAGGCGATTCACGACAAGTTTGACTTGCATATGCTGGGGGGCGGAACGCATGTTTGGCCAGTTGCTCACGGCGATGGTCACGCCGTTTGACGAGGAGCTGCGCTTGGATCTCACGCGATTGCCCGAATTGATCGACCATCTGATCGACAACGGGACGACTGCGATCCTGGTTTGTGGAACAACGGGCGAATGGCCGACATTGACGGAGGAGGAACGGCTCGCGCTGTTTGAGGAGGCGGTCCGGCTATGCGCAGGGCGCGTGCCGGTCATCGCGGGGGTTGCGGGGCAGTCCACCGAAAAGACGGTCGCCTATCTGCAAAAAGTCGACGCGCTGGGCGTGGCGGGGTTTTCGGTCGTCGCCCCGTACTACAACAAGCCGTCGCAGGAGGGCGTCTACCGCCATTTTCGAGCGGTGGCGGATGCGACATCCAAACCGGTCCTGATATACAACATTCCTTCGCGCACAGGCGTGAATATCACGGCTGAGACGCAGATCCGGCTCTCCCATGTGGACCACATCGTGGGCGTGAAGGAATCTTCCGGCGATTTCACGCAGATCAGCAGGGTGATCGGCGACACGACGGAAGAATTTTATGTATACAGCGGCGACGACAAATACACGCTGCCCCTGCTCGCACTCGGAGCGGACGGCGTGGTGAGCGTGGCCTCCCACGTGGTCGGCCTCGCGTTGCGCCGGATGATCGAAGCGTTTGCGCTTGGCGACCATGCCGCCGCGCAGCGCATTCACCACAGAACGTTTCCCTTGTTTGAAGAGTTGTTCAAGACATCCAATCCGGTCATGGTGAAGGCGGCCCTGGAGCAGTTGGACATTCGTGTGGGGGGCGTGCGACCGCCGCTTGTCGACGCGACGCCCGCCGAAAAGCGCGAGTTGCGGCGGGTGCTGGCGAAGGTTGCGGAACTGCCCGCCTTGCATTGATGGTTGTGGACCGGATGAGGCGCGCAAGCCGTCGGCGCAGGGTCGGCGGCTTTCTTGTGGAAGGCGGAGCGGTCAGTTATACTGCAGGTGCGAGAGTCGACCGGAGAGCCAG
>JAJZZT010000035.1:1603-5410 GCA_021797415.1 Bacillota bacterium | reverse complement strand
ATGACGAGGCGCGGCGCCTGGATGTCGCGCAGTGGGTGGCGCTGGGAATGAAAGAGGGGCTTGCGATAGAATTGTATCACGAGTTGAAAAATTGCGCGGGAGAGCGACTGGCCGATCGTGTGGAGGGCAGCGGCGTCTCCTTTGCGCTGGAGAGCGATGCGGAGTATCCCGCGCTGTTGCGCGAGATTGCCGTCCCGCCCGCGGTGCTGTACTACCTGGGAGATCTGTCCGCGTTGCGCCACAATTGCGTGGCCGTCGTCGGCACGCGCCGCGCGACAGCTTATGGGCGAAAAGCGGCGCGCGATATCGCCGCCAGTCTTGCGCGGGGCGGAGCGACTGTCGTGTCCGGGCTGGCCAGGGGAATTGACGCCGACGCCCATGAGGGAGCGCTCGCGGCGGGCAGGACCGTCGCCGTTCTCGGCTCGGGCGTGAAGCGGATCTATCCCGTAGAGCACGGGGGACTGGCGCGCCGCATGATGGAGAGCGGCGGGTGCGTCATCAGTGAATGCCTGCCCTGGGTCGGGCCGGATCGTCATCATTTTCCGCGGCGCAACAGGATCATCAGCGGAGTCAGCAAGGCTGTGATCATCGTGGAAGCCGGCCACAAAAGCGGGGCGCTTATCACGGCGAACTGCGCGCTGGAACAGAATCGCGACGTCTATGCCGTACCCGGCTCCATTTACAGCGGCGTATCGGACGGCTGCAATGAATTGCTGCAAAGTGGCGCCGCGCCTGTCACCAGTCCGCAAACGGTGTGCGCCGATCTAGGGCTGGCGCCCTGCCGGGAGACATCGACTGAAAATCGGCAAACGGTGCGGGGTTCCCTGGTTGACGAGACAGACGACCCGGCGCAGCGGACGATCCTGGCGGAACTGTCGGCCGGCGCGCTGTCTTTCGATGAGTTGCACCATAGCGGCGCCTTGGCGTCGCTGACTGTGGGCGAATTGATGAATGCGCTCACCGCGCTCGAACTGCAGGGCGTCGCCGGGCGGGACCGCCACGGCCGCTATTGTCTTATGTAGGTTCTGCCTGCAGATGGTTTGCATGTTCTTGAATGCAAGTGATAAGATGTGATGAACTTTGGCATGCCGTCATGTTCTGAGGAGGTAGGCGATGGCGGACTACCTGGTCATCGTTGAATCGCCCGCGAAGGCGAAAACGATCGGGAAGTACCTGGGGAGTAAATATATGGTTAAAGCTTCCATGGGGCACGTGCGGGATCTGCCCAAGAGCCAGTTGGGAGTTGATGTACAACGCGGCTTTGCGCCAAAGTACATCACCATTCGCGGCAAAGGAGATGTGCTAAAGGCGTTGCGGGAGTCCACACGCAAGGTGAAGAGCGTCTATCTGGCCGCCGATCCGGATCGAGAGGGCGAGGCCATCGCGTGGCACTTGGCCCAGAGTCTCGACCTGGACCCCAATCGGCCCTGCCGTGTGGTATTTAATGAAATTACCAAGGATGCCGTGAAAGAAGCTTTCAAATCGCCGCGCCCCGTCAATATGGATCTGGTGAACGCCCAGCAGGCGCGCCGCATACTGGACCGGCTTGTCGGCTATCGCATCAGTCCGCTTTTGTGGCGCAAGGTGAAGCGAGGATTGTCCGCGGGGCGCGTCCAATCTGTCGCGGTGCGTCTGGTCGTGGACCGGGAGCGCGAGATTCGCGCCTTCGTTCCGCAGGAATACTGGAGCGTGACTGCGCACTGCTTTGCGGATGGCGAACCGTTTTTGGCGCAATTTCATGGTTTTGGACAGACGAAACACGATCTGCATACGCGCGCCGAGGTGGACGATCTGCTCGCCCGCGTGGCGGGATGCGACTTTGTCGTACAGTCTGTCAAGACGAGCGACAAGCGGCGCCACCCCGCTCCGCCGTTCATCACGAGCACGCTGCAGCAGGAGGCCGCGCGGCGTCTGGGGTTTCGCGCGCAAAAAACGATGAGCGTCGCACAACAACTGTACGAGGGTATTGAGCTGCCAAAAGAGGGCGCGGTCGGGCTGATCACCTACATGCGGACGGACTCCACCCGCCTGTCGGAGCTGGCTGTGCAGGAGGTGCGCGCCCATATTGAAGGCGTGTACGGCCGCGCCTATGTTCCCGAAAAAGCGCGTGAGTACAGCGCCAAAAAAGGAGCGCAGGACGCGCACGAGGCGATCCGCCCGACTTCGGTCGCGCGTGGGCCGGAAGCGTTGAAGGATGTGCTGAGCAGGGACCAACTGCGCCTTTACAGGCTGATCTACGAACGGTTTGTGGCAAGCCAGATGGCGTCCGCGGTTCTTGACACCGTCAGCGCGGACATTGTCGCCGGGGACGCGGTGTTTCGCGCAACAGGTTCGCGCATTAAATTCCCCGGATTTATGAAATTGTATATTGAAGGGAAGGACGACCAGGCGGAGGAGGCGGGGTATCTGCCCGAACTCACGGCGGGCCAGACCCTGACGCCGGTGCCCAAACTGGCGCCCGAACAGCATTTCACACAACCGCCGCCGCGCTATTCCGAGGCCAGGCTCGTCCGCACGATGGAGGAACTCGGCATTGGCCGTCCGAGCACGTACGCCCCGACCATCGAGACGATCCAGAAGCGCGGCTATGTGCTGTTGCAGGACAAACGGTTTGTTCCCACTGAACTCGGAGAACTGGTGTACGATCTGTTGAAGGAGTTTTTTCCGACCATCGTGGATGTCGATTTCACGGCGCACCTCGAACAGCAGCTTGACGATGTGGAAGTGGGTCACGCCGATTTTGTCGCCATGCTCGATGCGTTCAATAACGACTTTGAGCAGTACCTGTCCGTTGCAGAGGAGAGTATCGGGCAGGTGCAGATCGAAGAGGAACTGGCGGACGAATACTGCGAGAAGTGCGGTCGCCAGATGGTGTTCAAACACGGAAGGTTTGGAAAATTTCTCGCCTGTCCGGGATTTCCCGAGTGTCGCAACGCCAAACCCATCCTGAAGGAGATCGGCGTCGCCTGTCCTCGTTGCGGAAAACCGCTCGTGGAGCGAAGGGGCAAGCGCAGGCGGGTCTTTTACGGCTGCTCCGGATACCCGGAGTGCAATTATCTGCTGTGGGATGAGCCGGCGGGGGCGCCTTGTCCCGTCTGCTCGGAGCCATTGGTGAAAAAGCGGCAGAGCCGGACGGGCAAGGAAACGATCGTGTGCGCAAACGCAGCCTGCGGTCACGCGGAGCCGGCCGTGACGGGAGCGCATGATTGACGATGGGCGAGCGCGAGCAAGCAACTGTCGTGGGGGCTGGACTGGCGGGCGCAGAGGCGGCGTGGCAGATTGCCAGGCGGGGGGTTCGCGTAACGCTGTATGAGATGCGCGGGGTCAGGCAGACGCCCGCGCATCACGGAAACGACTTTGCGGAATTGGTCTGTTCGAACAGCCTGCGCGCGGCTTCCCTGACCAATGCGGTCGGGTTGCTGAAAGAAGAGATGAGACGCATGGGTTCGCTCATCATCGCTGCGGCTGACGATGCGCGCGTCCCGGCCGGCGGCGCACTGGCGGTGGATCGCGACGCTTTTTCGCGTCTTGTCACCGAACGGCTCGCGAACCATCCGCTGGTGGAGGTGAGACGGGAAGAGGTTACCCACATTCCGGACGGGATCACCGTCATCGCGACCGGACCGCTGACTTCGGATGCGCTTGGCGACGCCCTGCGTATTTTTACGGGTGAGGAGGCGCTGTATTTTTACGATGCTGCGGCGCCCATTGTCGAGCGCGCCAGCATCGATGACCGGGTGGTGTACAGCGCCTCCCGGTATGGCAAGGGCGAGCCGGCCTATCTGAACTGTCCGATGGATGAGGCGG
>JAJZZT010000035.1:0-1593 GCA_021797415.1 Bacillota bacterium | reverse complement strand
TACGATGCGTTGGTCGGTGCCGAGACGGCAGAACTGCATTCGTTTGAGCGCGAGGTGTATTTTGAAGGATGCATGCCGCTTGAGGTGATGGCGAAGCGGGGGCGCCGGACCCTGCTGTTCGGCCCGTTAAAGCCGGTGGGACTGGCCGATCCGCGAACAGGCAGGCTGCCTCACGCGGTCGTCCAGCTCCGCCAGGATAACGCGGCCGCCACACTGTACAATATTGTTGGTTTTCAGACGCATTTGAAATGGGGGGAGCAGGCGCGGGTATTCCGCATGATACCCGGACTTTCACACGCTGAATTCATACGTTTCGGCGTCATGCACCGCAACACCTACCTGAACTCTCCGCGACTGTTGCTGCCCACCTATCAGACGCGCAAGAACCGGCGATTGTTTTTTGCCGGACAGATCACGGGCGTGGAGGGTTATGTGGAATCCGCTGCATCCGGACTGGTGGCCGGCCTGAACGCCGCGCGTGTCGCGCTTTGCGGCGACCCCGTCGTCCTGCCGCCGGAGACGGCCATCGGCAGCCTGGCGCATTACGTCACGCATGCCGACGCGCGCTACTTTCAGCCGATGAACGCTACATTCGGCCTGTTTCCTCCGCTTGACGAGTCCGCCCGTTCGAAGAAGGACAAACAAGAGAAATTGGTGACACAAGCGTTGAATATAATTCAGAATTTTGTAGAAAAATAGGATTCGAAAACTTGCGAATCGATCTGCTCAGGTGGTACCATACACACAGGCGGTTGGATGGGGTGTGGAAGTTGGGCGAAGATGAACCTGCGAGCGGAATCTGGGACGCGTATATCGAGCGATTCAAGGGTTATCTGGAGGTTGAGCGCAACTATTCGACGCATACGCTCTCTGCGTACATGGGCGATCTGAGAGGTTTCGCCGCGTATGCGGCGGGCCTTGGCCGACATCCGGAGAATGTCGGCGCAATGGACATTCGTCGGTACGTGGTCACACTGATGGAACAGCGCCTTGAGCGGCGAAGCATTGCGCGCAAGCTGAGCGCAATTCGCTCATTCTACCGTCAGATGAAGCGCGATAGCGCGTTGTCCGGCCCGTCTCCCGCGGGGGCGGTCAGAGCTCCGCGACTTGAACGGAAGTTGCCCGGGTTCCTTTACCCTGACGAGATGTTTGAGCTGTTGCGGTTGCCGGATGCGCAGACGCCATTGGGTGCGCGCGATGCCGCGTTGCTGGAATTTCTGTACGCGACAGGTCTGCGGGTGTCGGAATGCGCGGCGGTCGACGCCGGGGATTTGCGCTTGGCCATCGGTGTGCTGCGGGTGATCGGAAAGGGTGCGAAGGAGCGGATTGTGCTTTTTGGCGAGGAGGCGGCGCACCGTCTTGGACGGTATCTGGCGGTGCGGCCGTCCATTGCCGCGCCGGGCGAGCCGGCTCTTTTTGTCAATCGCCGCGGCACGCGTCTTGGCGACCGCTCCATTCGCCGCGTCGTGGCGGGGTACGTGGACCGCCTGGCATTGGCCAAACACGTGACTCCGCACACACTGAGACACACATTTGCCACGCATCTGCTGGAGGGCGGGGCTGATCTGCGGACGGTTCAGGAGTTGCTCGGCC
>JAJZZT010000481.1 GCA_021797415.1 Bacillota bacterium | reverse complement strand
TGAGAGGGTGATTCCGTGTTTCTGCGTGAAGTCCGTTTGTTCGATTGGCCGCAAAAGCCGGCGTACCCGTTTGACCTGCCGGCTTTTCAGGGCATCGACTCCCTGGATTTCAACCGTTTCATCACATTTTTCGTGGGGGAGAACGGGACAGGCAAGTCCACCCTGCTGGAGGCCCTGGCGATCCAGGCGGGATTTAACCCGGAAGGCGGATCCAAGGGGAACCGGTTTTCCACCGCGCAGACGGAATCGGAATTGTGGGATCACCTCAAACTGAGCTGGCTGCCAAAAGTGACCGAAGGATTCTTTTTTCGCGCGGAGAGTTTTTTCAACTTTGCGAGCTATATTGACGAGGTGGCGAAGGAACCTTTTGCTGGCGACGCCTACCGGGCGTATGGCGGGAAATCCCTGCACGAGCAATCGCACGGCGAATCGTTTCTCAGCCTTTTTTCCAGGCGGCTGTCCAGCCGCCGGCCCGCCCTGTACCTGCTGGACGAACCCGAGGCGGCCCTCTCGCCGATGAGGCAACTGGCCCTGCTGCGCATCCTGCGCGACCATGAGCGGACGGGGCGGTCCCAGTTCATTGTCGCGACGCATTCGCCGATCCTCATGGGGTATCCGGACGCCGCGCTCTTTGATTTTGACGCTGGTTCCATTCGGCCTGTCCGCTATGAGGACACCCCGCATGTGGCCATCACAAGGAGATTCCTGAATTCTCCCGCGTCGATGCTGCGCGAGCTGTTTCGCGATGATTAGCGCCAGATCTGCGGGGGAATAGAGCCAAAAATATTTGTCGGATTGTAACCTTATCGCGTGTCTTGCGTCTATATAGGGGGACCTCTTCATCGGATCGAATGGGAAGGGCTATGGAATTGTAAGTTTTTTCATTGACAACAGCGGTGGATGAGGTTACTATTGTTTATGGAAAATACAAGTAAAGGTGAGATAAAAATGAAAGCCTACGTGGGAACCGCACTGGTCGCGGCCGGCATGGCGTGCGCTCTCTACGCTGCGCCGAGCCATGCCTATACAGGGGAAACGCCATTGCACACGGCGCCGACAACCGTCATCCAACAAATCATGAAAGCCCTGAAAGACGGGAAGACGCTCCCGGCCCATCGCATTCCCTACGTTTCGCCGACACAGCCGTTGCCGCCCGGGTTTCCCGCTCCGACTCCACCGTCTTCTTCTACTTCCCCAGCTTCGACAGCCGCACCGGCCGCCAGTTCATAGGTGTCACCGCTGACCTACGGGGTGATCGAGTCGTTCAATGCGGCGATTCAGCATGGGATTGGTTCTTACGCGTATGGCAGTCAATACGATAATGGCACAGCTGCCGGGTACTATTATCTGACTTTTTACCTGCCGTACGGGAACACCCAAACTGTGAACTCTTACGGCAATGACACGGAGGGCCGGCAGGCCTGATTGGCGCCGGTGTTGTCCGCCATCATTTATTTTTGCTGGGCGGGGAGGGGTGATGATGCGGGGAATCCGCCGCTTGTGGATTCATCTGGGCGTGGCGCTGACTGTTTTTGCGGCGGTGTTTCTGATTTTGCATCTCACCGCCCGCTCTCACCCCCTTTCTTCCCTGGGTCCCGTGAAAACCGTCGATGCATACGCCCGCGCTTTGGAAGACCATAACGGTCGTTTGGCTGCTGCGTATGCGATCGTCCAAGGAATGAGCCATAAGCAGGAAACGGTCTCGCTGCAACAGGATGTGCGCTATAATCCGGTCACCTATTCTCATGTCCAGGGGATGCGTTATCTGTCGCCGGCGCATGCCGTTGTCGCGGTTACGGTCATCATGGGCGGACATCGCCAGCATATCAATCTTGCTGTCAATTATTATGGCAAACACTGGATGGTCTATTTTCCAAAGTTGTAGGAAAGGATGCCTTCCGCATTCGATTGCGAATTTGCACGGTAAATGTGCAGCATTTATGGTAAATTAGTCTGTAAATGGGTTGTAAAGGAACAAATCACGGCAGCACAAATCACGGCAGCACAAATCACGGCAGCACAAATCACGGCAGCACAAATCACGGCAGCACAAATCACGGCAGCACAAATCACGGCACCACAAATCACACCCCTTGACGGGACGCGATCAATTGAACTATGATATATATGTGCATATGCACAAAAGACAATCAGGTGCAACAACGGGTCTTTCGCGTGAAGCTTGGGGGAATTGAAGTGGAAAACGATTTTACGCCAGCTTATTATCAAATCAAACGAAACATTCGGGCCAAGATTGCTTCAGGGAATTTAAAAAAGGGCGATGTGCTGCCAGGCCGCAATTCGCTGGTCGCGGAGTATGAGTGCAGTTGGGGCACCCTGAATCGCGCGATCAATGAGCTGATTCTTGAAGGGGTGCTGGTTGCCGAGAAAGGGAAGGGAACGTTTGTTTCTAGTTCTCATGTTTCCGAGGATAGTGGCAGATCCCTTGCGCCGATCAAAGTATGGCTCTGCCACCCGTTTCCTAGCGTTTACATTTCACTTGTTGAAATGATGGAAGGAATGCGGGAAATCGCCGTGGAACGGGGCCGTCCGATTGAATTTCTCGACTCGGTTACGAGCCGCGCCGAACCGGCAGACTTGAGTGGATATATCGTTGTGACGCCATCCAACCAACAGTTTAAACAACTGCAACGGGCTTGGGACCGCGGCGAGCGATTCATTGTCTTGAATTCAGACTTTGAGGACGCCCATTTTTCCACAATCAATGCCGACATTTATGGTTCGACGCGCGCCGCGACTGAACACCTGATTCAACACGGCCATCGACGGATCGGCCTTATGGGTATCCGTTATGGGTTCTCGAATTATGAACGTCGAATCGTTGCATGCCGCGATGCTTTACATGAAGTGGGGGCGCCTTTTCACAGTGAATGGATCGTAGAAAGGCTGGAGAGTCACCACGAGACCAAGAAACTGTTTCGGGAATGGTTGGAAACACACCCGGAATGCACAGCCATATTTGCGGCGGATTACACATCCGCGCTGATATTGATGGAAATCGTTCAAGAAAAGCAAATTCGGATACCGGAGGATCTCTCTCTCTTCGCTTCGGGGGAAGCGCCCTCAGCTTCGATGTTGAAAGTTGCTCTGTCTACGGTGGTGCAGCCATTTTTGGAACTTGGCAAACGTGCGGTGTCCAGGTTGGTGGATGAAAGGTGGGACCTCGGGACGGAGCTTTTGTCTTCCCGTTTGATGATTCGAGAATCCGTTGCGGAGCGCATCAAGAAACGATAAGGCGGAGGATGTCCATGTCGAGGCGCGCTTTTTTAATCCATATTCACGAAGGTATGGCTGAGGAGTATAAGAGGAGGCACGAAGAAATTTGGCCCGAGGTGAAAGATGCTTTGAAAGCGAATGGAGTGTTCAACTACTCGATTTTCTTGCAGGGGCATACTCTCTTTGCCTATATGGAGATGGAAGGCGATTTCGAACAGGGATTTCGCAAATTGCATCAAGATCCGGCCAGTATTCGCTGGCGAGAATTCATGGAGGATATCATTGTGCGCGATGAAAATTTTGGATTTCAGTTTCTCGAGGAAGTTTTTCATATGGATTAGTGGTCGGCTTGCAAAATTCCGATCCAACCATGGATCGGAATTTTGGAAACGACCTATTAGTCAGATGAATGGAATGTTCAGTAAGAAGATCGTGATGTTTGGGAGGGGAAAATACGTGACGAAGCCGCTGAATGTATTGTTCATTACAGTTGACCAGTTGCGATATGACAGCTTGGGCTGTAATGGACATCCATTGGTTAAAACCCCTCATATTGATCAACTGGCGGCCGGCGGTGTGCGGTTTGAAAACACTTTTGTCCAGTCGGCTGTTTGTGCTCCTTCACGGGCGTGTCTCTATACGGGGCGTTATGTACACAATCATCGCGTTCGATTTAACGAGGTTCCCTTTGGAGCGGGCGAGAGAACCATTGCAGACTATTTTCGCGAAGCGGGATACCGTTCTGCATTGATAGGACGGACACACTTCACGCCAATCACTGAAACATATGGATTTGAATATTACGCGTACTATGACGGTCTCCCGTCGAAGGACGCTTACTCGAATTATCCGGACTATCTCCGCAAGTGCGGGTATCGTGAGGAGGACATTACATTCCGTTACTGGCCGAAAGAATTAACGCCGATCCCAGGCCATGAAGCTTATCCGGAGGATTTTCAGGAAGCATTCTATCCTTCGAGGATTGCGGAGGAGCATAGTGATACCGCATACCTGACCAACGAGGCGGTCCGTTTCATGAATGAAACGGAAGATCGGCCCTGGATGCTTCATCTATCCTACTGGAAGCCGCACTTACCTTTCAGTGTGTCGGAACCGTACCATGGCATGTATGACCCAGGTGAAGTCCCGATGCCTCAGTTGATAGAAAATGAGTTGGACAAGAAACCTCCTTTGCAAAATTTGTTTCGGGAAGAACGCAGAGGGAGTTTTCTCAGTGATGAAACGTTGTTGCGTCAAATCCGCGCCGTTTACTACGGGATGATCACGCAAATTGATGACCACCTTGGCCGTCTGTTCAATGAGATGAAACGGATGGGGATTATGGAGAATACCCTGATTGTCTTTACATCGGACCACGGTGAATACCTCGGGGATCACTATATGGTGGAAAAAGAGCTCTTCTATGACCAGGCTGTCCATGTCCCCTTGATTCTGCACCTTCCGGGTGTTATCCCGGGGGGTGTGGTCAATCGGAACTTTGTTGAATCGGTGGATATTCTGCCAACTTGTCTCGATGCCGCCGAACTGCCCATTCCCAACGGGGTGATGGGGTCGAGTCTGCTGCCCTTGATCAACGGGGAAACGACATCCTGGCGTCAAGAAGTATTTGCTGAGTGGGACTTTCAATATTACCATTGCCGGAAACAATTGCGCCTGCAGTCCCAGCAATGCAAAGCCATCATGGTCCGCAACCGGGAATGGAAGTATGTGCACTACAGTGACCAACCTTGTGAACTCTACAATTTAATCAAGGACCCCAACGAATTCCGCAACCTTGCCGACGACCCCTCATTTCACGAAAAAGCAGAAGAAATGCATTTGAAAATCCTGAATTGGCGGATGCATACAGAGGATAAAGATCCAGAGATTGATTATACATTCGCGACGTATCTGCGCAATCCCTGGAACAATTAAGCGAGTCGGTTAAAGTCAGGCAGGATCCAAAGAGAGCGGAATTGAAGAGGGGCGTTTGGAGTTGTTGAAAGCGCATACGTCTCCGGCGGTGCTCGTCTGATGTGCGGCCAAAAATCAGGAAAGTGCTTGATTGCACTGCGGGGAGGTGAATGTATTCGATAAACTAGATTTGAGCCACTTGAGGGGCATGTGATCGAGTCAAAAGTGAGCCACCGGATTTCCAATTCTATCACCTTACCTGTACGCT
>JAJZZT010000137.1 GCA_021797415.1 Bacillota bacterium | reverse complement strand
GCAGACGTGAGCAGGGCAGCCTTCAAATCCTTGTTGCTGTGGACAAAGTGAGAGTAGCCGTGAAAAAATGTCCAGGAAGGAGAAAAAGTTATGCACATGTGGACGGTCTTCCCTGTGATTAATGTGGATATCTTTTCTCGACAGGTCGCGTCCGTGCGTCGGCACAGACGCGCGCCTGCAGGATTGCGTCTGCAGGATTTGACATTGATTAGGGCGATTCGTTATACTTCGAAAGTGTACCTGTACAGGTACGAAGGAGGAAGAGTGTTTTGAAACCGACTTATCATCCTAATGTGCGTCACCGCAAAAAAGAACACGGATTCCGCAAGCGGATGTCGACGAAAAATGGGCGCCGGGTATTGGCCGCGCGCAGGAGAAAGGGCAGGAAAGTCATCTCCGCTTGAATGGCTGGCTCTTGTGACTCTGCTTTGAATATCCCTGATTAAACTGGTTTTCAGCAGGGTGGGGGCAACGCGGAAAGGAGTTCTCCGGAAATGCGCAGCGATCCGGAGAACCATGGGACAGGCCACTGTCAGGTGGTCTTTTTTTGGCTCGACGGTTGAACAACCTCTTGAGGTGTGTCATGTCAGGTGGTGAGCAGGGTGTGCGCGGTTCGCTGAGAAACCACCGGTTGAGAAAGAATCGCGATTTTCGAGTGGTCTTTGCGCGCGGTACGTCGGTTGCGAATCGATTTTATGTGCTTTATGTTATAAGAAACCCGTCTGACGCCGCCGCTCGCGTCGGATTTTCCGTGAGCAAGAAAATAGGCAATGCCGTGGTGCGCAACAGAGTGAAACGCATATTGCGGGAAGTCATGCGCGGCGTGGCCGCACAGTTGCCCGCAGGTTGTGATTGTGTGCTGATCGCGCGCAAAGATGCGGTTGGGCTTGGATTTGAGGGCGCTGCAAAGCAGGTTTTCTCACTTCTTGGACGGGCGAGGCTTGTGCGTGGAGATGATGCACAGGTTCGGGGAGGGGGCGCGTCATGAGGTTTCTTTTATTGGGGTTGATCCGTCTGTATCGCGTGGCGGTGTCGCCACTTATCCCGCCAAGTTGCCGTTTTTCACCGACATGTTCTCAGTATGCGCTGGACGCGGTGGCGAAATACGGCGCGTTGCGGGGTTCATGGCTGTCTGTCAAGCGCCTTGTGAAGTGTGGACCATGGCATGCGGGTGGGTATGACCCGGTGCCTTAAGCTGATTGAGGGGTTGGTTTTGAGTGCGGTCTCGCTCCATGAGGATGAGGTCTTTTTTTACAGGGATAGCGGTGTGGGCGCTGCTTGTTTCTCCGGCGTTCGCCGCGACAGCGGCGAAATCATCCTCGTCGCCGAACGGCATTTTTCTCATCTGGAATGACGCGATCAACGGATTGTCGGCTTTGATCAATCTTCTTGCGCAGCATGTGGTGGGAGATTACGGGATCGCTCTCATTATCGTGACGTTTCTTATTCGGTTGGCCACCATGCCCCTGATGATGAAAAGTCTGCGCAACGCGAAGCGCATGCAGAGTCTACAGCCGATGACCGAGGAGATCAAAAAGAAGCATTCCGGCGATCCGCGCAAGTATCAGACGGAAGTGATGGAGCTGTACAAGCGCGAAGGCGTGAACCCGCTTGCCGGCTGTATGCCGATGATTCTGCAGATGGTGATCCTGACGATTCTGTATCGCTCCATCTACACCGACCATAGTTTGCTCACGGCGAAGTTCCTGGGCATCCTGCCTCTCGGGCAACCGGATCATACGTTTATTCTGCCGGTGCTGGCCGCCGTGACGAGCTACTTGCAGCAAAAAGTGTCCACCGTTTCGGTAGACCAGAGTATGAAGATGATGTTGTATATTTTTCCAGTCATGATCTTTATTTTTTCGATGCGGGTGTTTGCGGCACTCTCCTTGTACTGGGTGTTCAGCAATCTTTTCACCATTGCACAGATGTATTTTATTCGCGTGAAGCCTACTGCACCGGAGGCGTGATGCGTTGTGAGAAAGGTGTGCGTTGCCGGCAAAACGGTGGAACTGGCTGTGGTGGATGCACTGACGCAACTGGGGATTGGGCGGGAGCGGGCGGAGGTTGTCGTTAAGACGGCCCCTTCCCGCGGTTTTTTGGGTTTTGGCGCTCGCAACGCCGAGGTGGAAGTCTCGATTATCGAGGATCCCGTTGGGGACGCGGAGCGTTTTTTGCGGGAAATGTTCGTCACGATGGGCATGGCGGTGAAGTTGTCGTGTACGGCGCGGGGCGACGATGTGACGTTTTCTCTTGAAGGCGATCGCGTGGGCCTGTTGATCGGCAAGCACGGTCAGACGCTCGATGCGATTCAGGTGCTGGTCAATGCGGTGGGAAACAAGTATTCTTCGCGGCACAGGCAGTTTTTTGTGGACGCCGAAGGATATCGCGAACGGAGGAAGCAGGCGCTGGTCGCTCTGGCCCACCGGATGGCGGACAAGGCCGTCGCGTTGCGCAAGGAGATTGTGCTTTCGCCCATGAGCTCGCATGAGCGGAAAATTGTTCATATGGCGCTCGATTCATATGCCGGAGTGCGGACGGAGAGCCGCGGTCATGAACCGGAACGGGCGATTGTGATTGTGCCTGACGGGGTGAACCGGAAGGTAGGGCGGGTAAAACCATTGGTCGGCCAATCGGGGAATGTTCCGTCATCTGCGGGCAATTGAAATGAACCGGCTAATGGAGGAGGACACCATTGCGGCGGTTGCGACGGCGGTTGGCGAAGCCAGCCTGGCGGTCATCCGCGTGAGCGGCCGCCGAGCAGTGGATGTGGTGGATCGAATCTTTCGCGGGCGCAGATTTTTGCGCACTGTTTCGTCGCATCGCGTGCTGTACGGCAGAATCGTGAAATTAGAGGATGAAGAAATCCTTGATGAAGTGCTCGTGTCGGTCATGCACGGTCCGAAGACCTACACGACGGAGGATGTGGTGGAGATCGGCACGCACGGCGGAATTCGCGTCACGGAGGCCGTGCTGACGGAAGTTCTGCGAGCCGGGGCCCGGCTCGCTGAGCCAGGAGAATTTACGAAACGGGCTTTTCTGGGCGGGAGAATCGATCTGGCGCAGGCGGAGGGGATCATGGAGCTGATTCGCGCACAGTCCAGTCTTGCGCGAAAGGCCGCTTTACGTCAGGTGGAAGGGAGCCTGACGACGGTGATCGCGCAGATCCGCCAGGAGTTGCTGGAGTTGATGGCTCATCTGGAAGTCGCGTTCGATTATCCGGAACACGACGAAGAGGATGTTACGGCGCAGATGATAGTGCGGCGCGGATCGAAATTGCTGGAGTCCGTGGATGGCCTGCTCGCCATGGCGAAAGGCGGGCGCATCTTGCGCGAAGGTGTGGCAACGGCTATCGTGGGAAAGCCGAATGTCGGCAAATCATCGCTTTTGAATCAACTGGCGTGCGCGGAACGCGCGATTGTCACGGATATAGCCGGAACAACCCGGGACGTGGTTGAGGAGACCGTGCAGGTTGGAGGCGTCGCCCTTCGACTCATGGACACTGCGGGCATTCGCGAGACGGACGATGTCGTGGAGCAGATCGGAGTTGCGCGCAGTCGCAGCGCGATGGAGGCCTCGGGGCTCATTTTGGTGGTTATTGATGGAAGTCGGCCGCTGGATGAAACGGACCGGGATCTGGTAAGGTATTCGGCGGGCCGACCGGCGATGATAATAATGAATAAAAGCGATCTTCCGCAGGTTGTGCGCAAGGAGGAGTTGCGCGACCTTTCCGCTGGGGCGCCTGTTCTCGCCCATTCGGCCTTACGGGCGGAGGATGCGGCCGCTTTGGAGCGTGCGATTCACGACCTGATCTTGTCGCGCGGCGGGATGTCGGACGATCCTACATTTATCGCGAATGCCCGACAGTCGAAGCTGCTTGAGGATGCCAGAATAGCGTTGGTCATGGCGGTGGAGGCGGCCGAGGCGGGCGTGACGCTCGACCTGGTCGCTGTGGACATTCAGGAAACGTGGCTCGTACTTGGCGAGATCATCGGCGAGACGCCGCGAGAGGATCTGCTGGACCAGATTTTTCGTCAATTTTGCCTTGGAAAATGATTGATTCTGGCCGACCGTGTGGAGAGGAGAATGTGGCATGCGATTCATGGCGGGTGAGTATGACGTGATTGTCGTGGGCGCGGGGCACGCCGGTTCCGAGGCCGCGCTGGCCGCCGCTCGGATGGGGTGCAGGACGCTGGTGATCACGATCAATCTCGACACCATCGCGTTCATGCCGTGCAACCCGTCGATCGGCGGACCGGCCAAAGGGATCGTGGTGCGGGAAATCGCCGCGATGGGCGGGCAGATGGCGCGCACCGCCGACCTGACGCACATTCAAATGCGGCTCCTCAATACAGGAAAGGGTCCGGCCGTGCAGGCTTTGCGGGCGCAGTCAGACAAGGCGCTGTACGGCAGGACCATGAAAGAGACGCTTGAAAATGAACCCAATCTCACGTTGGCGCAGGGAATGGTTGAGCAATTGTTGACTGAGGGAGGACGGGTCCGCGGTGTGCGGACGAAGACTGGTGCGCAATATTTTTCACAGGCCGTGGTGCTCACCACGGGCACGTATCTGCGCGGGCGCATCATCATCGGGGATATTTCGTTTCAGAGCGGGCCGAACGGCCAACTGCCCGCGATGGAATTGACCGACAGCCTGAAGGAACTGGGATTCAATCTCGTGCGTTTCAAGACGGGAACGCCGCCGCGTGTGAATCGCAAGTCGATTGATTTCGAGAAGATGGCCGCGCAGCCCGGCGACCCCGAGCCCAGGCAGTTTTCTTACGACGATGATATTGTCCCGCGGGAACAACTGGATTGCTGGTTGACGTACACGACGGAGCAAACGCATGAGATCATCGGGGAGAACCTTCACCGGGCGCCGATGTTTTCCGGAACGATCGAGGGACGGGGCCCGCGTTATTGTCCAAGCATTGAGGATAAGGTGGTGCGCTTTAAAGAACGACCGGCGCATCAGGTGTTTCTTGAACCGGAGGGCCGGAATTCAGCCGAATGGTATGTGCAGGGCCTCTCGACGAGCTTGCCGGAGGATGTGCAGGTGGACATGTTGCACTCGATTCCGGGGCTGGAAAAGGCGGAGATGATGCGTCCGGGGTATGCCATCGAGTACGATGCGCTTGTCCCTACACAGTTGCGGTCCACACTAGAATCAAAGGCTGTGCCTGGGCTGTTTACCGCGGGACAGATCAATGGAACATCCGGCTACGAAGAGGCGGCGGGACAGGGAATCATGGCCGGTATCAACGCCGCGATGTACGCTTTGGGCCGTGAACCGGTTGTCCTGTCCCGGTCGCAGGCATACATTGGCGTGATGATTGACGATCTGGTCACCAAGGGGGCGACGGAGCCGTATCGGCTGTTGACTTCGCGAGCGGAGTATCGACTGTTGCTACGCAATGACAATGCG
>JAJZZT010000558.1 GCA_021797415.1 Bacillota bacterium | reverse complement strand
CGCGAGCCCACCGTCGTGCGTCTTGGCCGCGAGTGTCGCCATCTGGTTGGCCAGTGAAGCGATGCTGCTCTGGAGCGCCACAGAAGCCGCCCCCGACGATGATGCGGTTACGCCCGTCGATGAGGCCGCCGTGGTCGCCGACGGCGATGAGGTCGGCGTGGTCGCTGACGTACCCGCGGTTGCTGACGTACTCGTAGTTGCTGACGTACTCGTAGTTGCTGACGTACTCGTGGTCGCCGACGTACCCGCGGCCGTCGATGTGCTCAGCGATGGCGTCAGTGACGACGAAGTGGCCGCGGCCGCTTCCGGCGCAAAGGATAACGCGGCGGTGAGCGCGACTGCCATCCATGCCAACGGACGCTTCGCGCGCCTCGCAAGACCTTCTCCTGCAGTTCGCGCCGACCTTCCACTGAACCTGCTTGAATCCAATGAGAACCACCTCAACCAGAGAACTTCATCACATGTCCCCTAAATCGTTGCGCATCGCGCCAGTCTCGCCGGGCGAGCAGCGCCAGGATATGCTCTCGCCAATTTTACAATGGCAATATCGGCCTGTAAAGCCAATGCGAAGTGTCCATATAAACGGGTTTACTCTGGTGGCAGATGGTAGTCGGAACGGCAATCTGCTATACTCGGCGTGGCCGACCATGTTGAATATATAAGAGCCTGCTCAAAAAGAGGGCAGGGTTGACCCGCACAGTGCAATGGGACATGGTATCAACCGTATGTGTAAAGGAAGTGTCAGTGTGATACGCGCAGAACGATGGAAACCCCGCCTGCGGCTTGGAGCCGCGGCAACACTGGCGATGGCCGCGCTTGCCGGTCCCGGCGCGGCGACCCATGCCAGAACGCAGGCGCACAGGAATCCGGCGCCCCGCCACTCGATCCACCATCCCATCCATCATCCCATCCATCATCCGCTTCGGCGTCCCAGTCCCGCGGCAATGAGAAAAATGGCCTTGCAGCTCGAAGATTCCCTGCTCACACTCAACACCAACCGGGTCGACCTGCTCTACGCCTACCTGCAAAGCATACCTCTGACAAAAAAAGAGATCTCGCAGATTGAGGCAAACGCCGCACAGATGAGAAGAATCGTCGGGAACGCCTCCGGCGCGGCCGTCCTGACACAGGCGCAAAAACTCGAATTGCTGCGCCTGTTCGCGTCGAGCATCGACTACGCCCACCTGCGGGTGTCATTCGCGACGACAAGCGGCAAACCGATCGACATCGCCGACTACAAACTGAGCGTGAAGAACCACATGGACGTGCTGCTGCTCGATACGGAAGGAAGACTTCTGGCCACCATGCGACCGCATCCGGGCGATCTGTCCTCCTCCACCATCGTGAGCTACGTCAGGGAAGTCGACATCGCCGTACAGGCGGCTTATACGCTGGAGCAGTATCACCGCTTTGTCCCCATGCCACGCCTGTAAAACGCCACGCCTGTAAAATGCCAGACTTTCACGCGACGGAAGGAGCCCGCACGACATGCGCTCGACTCCAGCACTTTCGGGTAATAAATCAAATGATGAGGGGCAAACGAAAAGGCGCCGGCGCCGCTGGCCATGGCTGTTGGTGATCATCCCGCCCGCCGTCATCGTGCTCGCACTCGCGGGTGCGACGGCCCGCTACGGCTATCAGACCGTGCGACAGGCGGCCATCCTGGGCTATACGCTGCTATTTCCCTACACGCCTTCCACAGCGAGCAACACGCTGGCCGGCCCCTGGAGAACGTTGCCGCAGCCCGGCGCAAACATCGGCAGCCTGCGGATTGCGGCCGACGGCCTGCGCCTGCCGATCGTCCAGGGCACCTACCCGCACCAGGTGTCTAACGCGGGACACTTCGCGGGAAGCACGCTGCCCGGCGAAGGCGGGGACAGCGTCCTGATCACGGAGAGCCCCCGCCTTCATCCGGCGGCCATCCGTACCGGCACGGCCATCGAGTGGATGGCGCCACAGGGCGTCTTTGCCTACCAGGTCACCCACACCGGTCCCATCTCTTCGTTGAGCCAACTCAGCGGGATCGACCGGGAGATGTTGACCGTGGTGGAGGAAACGACATCCGCCAAAGGCGCCACCCGCTTCTATGCGATTTTCGCCCGCCCGGACTTCGCCTCCCGCTCCTGAGGGACCGGCCGTCAAACTACAATGAAAAGGCGCCCCTCCGGAGCGCTTTTGGTTGCCGAAATCTCGCGAAAACAGGTCAAATCAGGCGACAATATTCTGCCGGACATTCGGACATTCTTTTGCGGCCTCGATCTCAGGAGAAGTCCGCTAGAATAGAGGAAGCAGAGGAGACAAGAAGGGCTGTCGCCCCTCCGCCATCCCTTGGGGACAGCGGACTTTATCCCATGTCCCCTAACTCGCGCCCCGTCCCGTCACGACGGCGGGCACGGTGCGCAGGATGATGGACCAGTCCTTCAGGTACGACCACTCGTCGATGTACTTCAAATCCATGCTCATCCAATAGTCGAAATCCACGTTGTTCCTGCCGCTGATCTGCCAGAGACAGGTGAGCCCGGGGCGCACGGACAGCCGGCGCCGCTGCCACGGCTCGTACCTCTCCACCTCGGACGGCAGCGGCGGGCGCGGTCCCACGACACTCATGTGCCCGGCCAGCACGTTCAATAATTGCGGAAGTTCGTCCAGGCTGTACTTGCGCAGGTAGCGTCCGAGCGGCGTGACGCGCGGGTCGTTTTTCATCTTGAACACGGGTCCCGACATCTCGTTCAGGTGCGTCAACTGCCGTTTCAGTTCCTCCGCGTTCACGACCATGGTGCGAAACTTCAGGCAGGGAAACACCCGGCCGTTCAGGCCGGCCCGCCGCTGGACAAACAGCACCGGGCCGTCCGACGTGAGCTTGACCAGCGCGGCGATGACCAGCATCGGGACGCCAAGCACGAGCAGCGCCGCACCGGCGATCACCAGGTCGGTGAGGCGCTTGAGCGATTGCGCCACCGGCTCCGCGCGATACGGCAACAGGCGGATCGCCGATCCGTAAGGCGTGTCGACCACCCGGCGCTCCCGCGCCGGAAACTGCACCTGGCCGATGAGCAGTTCCGTCGTCACCCCGCGCAACTGGCACTCCCCGACGCAGCGTTCAATGATATCCGGCGCCAGTAGCGGATGGATCATCACCATGTCGATGGGCCCCGCTTCAAGCGCCGCCGCAATCTCCAGCGGCGCGCCGCCATAAGGAAATCCGGCGGGCAGCGGCTGTTCCGAGAGAATGCTGGACACATCCTGGCCGGCCTGCCGCAACAGATGATAGAGCTGGTGCAGTTGCGCTACGTTGTTGCCGGGAACCACCAGCAGGCGCCGCAGCGGCTTCCGGAACCAGCGCGCGAGCATCTGCAGGACCCAGGTCGCGGCGGCCAGCCAGACGTACGTCACCGTGCCGTAGACGACCACCATCAGCCTGCTCAGCACCGTGAGGTGGACCAGAAAGGCGATCGTGCTGTACACCAGGATGCAGACGATCGTCAATTTGCCCAGCGAAACCAGATGCTCGACCAGCGGACTGTCCAAAGACGGCATGTTCTCCATCACGACCGCGTGGACGACCGCCCATACGGCGAGGAGCAACGAGAACGTGATCAGGCTCTGGTTGGAGACCAGCCGGAAGGGCGGCTGCCCCTCCAACAACTCAAAACCGAAGTAGGAGAGCCAATACCCGAACAACAGACCGAACACCTGCGCCGCATATCGCAGCCGTTCTATCAATCTTGCTTGTCCACTCAACGCCCAATCCCCCGTCAGTCGCCATGCGGCTGTGTTCTCTATTAACCATAATTTACACCCATTTTTACTTTCTGTCTACTTGCCTGCTATTGTAATAATAGTCACACACCACACATAATGCCACACAGAGCAAAAAGCAGGCCGGGGTGCGCCGACCTCAGCGGCGCCCCAGCCTGTGCCTGTGTTTCTGTCCCACCTTCACAAACATTCCACCGTGTTCCTCACGGTAGAAATGGACGCCGATCCATGCCAGAGGCGTCCAAAATTCCCGGAATCGATAGTACGGCATACACATCCCCCCCAAGAGGACATGCGATAAACCGAATTTCTACGTCAAACAGCGGGTTTATCACACGTCCCCAAGATGTGTTCAGGAACCCTTCCACACTTCCAGCGCCGTCCGCTCGCAGGCGTCCGCCGCGCCGGCCAGGCGCCACTCCCGGCGGATTCGGTCAAGCGCGCGGGCGAGATCCGGTTTGCGCACGGTCGCGTCATGCGCATCGCTCGCCACAATGTGCGCGCGGCCCGCCGCCAGCCATCGCCGGCAGGCCTTCTCACACGGCGCGCCGAACTGTCCGAGCACAGAGCCCGCCGTCACCTGCGCCAGAGCGCCCTCGGCCAATGCCTCATCCAGCAATTCCGGATGGCGCAGCGTGGGCAGATGGCGCTCCGGGTGCGCGAGAATGGGCGTCACGCCGCGCAAATGCAGTTCGTACAGCAGTTCTCCGGTATCGCGCGGCCACTCGCGCGAAGGAAGTTCCAGCAGCACGTACTTCGGACCATCCCCCCCTCCATACCCGAGCGCGACGCCCTTTTGCAGATTGTCGAGCAGCCCGCGGTGGTAGTGCACCTCCATCCCCGGCCGCACGTCCAGAGCGATGCCGTGTTCGCAAAGGCGCGCGCGAAAATCCTCCACCGCGGGCAGAACGCGCTTTGCCTCCACATGATAGACGGCGGAAAAGCCGTGCGGCGTCGCGTACACCCGGCTTGTCCCCTCGGCGACAAAGGCGCGCGCCAAGTCGAGCGCATCCCTCAGATCGCGCGGGCCGTCGTCCAGTCCAGGAAGAATATGTGCATGCAGATCGATCACGCAATCACCTTTCTGTAATTTTCAGTCTACTAGCAACCTAATCATTTTACAACTACGGAACAAAAATTTCTCAATTATCCGCGCAACCCCCAGATCTCTCCCTCCAAGCAAATCTCACATCCTTCGCCCCGAGCAACCCCCAGATCTCTCGCTCCAAGCAAATCTCACATCCATCGCCGACTCGGCCAGAGACTGACAAAAAATCGCGACAAAGTTTGTCTTGATGTGACAGGAATCGCCTCTTTTGTGTCGAATGGTACAGTTTGAAATGTCCAGGGAGGAGCAAAGACAACCGCATGGAATTGAAGGCATACTGGAGCGTCATCCGCCGCTGGCTGTGGATGATCCTCACCGTCACCATTGTCGCTGCCGGCACGAGCGCCTACGTCAGCGAATACGTCATCAAACCGACCTACCAGGCCACGACCACGATCCTGGTGAACCAGCAGTACAACAGCCAGGTCGCGCTGAGCGTGCTCGCCGCCGACCTTCAGGCAAACGAGGCGCTGATCCAGACCTACAGCGATATCATGAAGAGCAACAACGTGCTGGACACCGTGATCAGTCGCCTTAACCTGCAGGAAAACGCGGCGCAACTAGCGAGC
>JAJZZT010000293.1 GCA_021797415.1 Bacillota bacterium | reverse complement strand
CTGGACGGCTTGGCCGGAGGCATCGCGGCCATGTCCGCCGGAACGCTGCTCGTCATCTCGACCATCAAGGGGGACATGCCGTCCGCCGTTTCCGCGGCTGCCATCATTGGTGTTTCGCTGGCATTCCTGCGGTTCAACTTCTATCCGGCGAGAATCATCATGGGCGACGCAGGGTCCACGTTTATCGGCTATGTGCTTGCGGCCATCGCCGTCATGGGCGCTTTCAAGTCGGCGACGGTGATTTCCATCTTCGTTCCGGTGCTCGCGCTCGGCGTCCCGATCTTCGACGCGATCTACGTCGTGATCAAACGCGTGATGGAGAGACGACCCGTGTACAAGGCAGATCACAGCCACGGGCATTATCGTCTCATGGCTTCCGGACTCACCCAGATCCAGACCGTCAGCGTGATGTATCTGGTGGCGCTGGGGTTTTCGCTGGCGTCGATCGCGATCGCGCTGGTGAACCGTTGATCCCGCGCTTTAGCGACGCCAAACCCTTCCTCAGGCGAGAGGGCTTGGCGCGACATTGGAGAAGCGTTCCACAGGAAGGCCCGCCCCAAACGGGCTTTCCGTCTGTGTTTGCAAAACCGCTCCTTCTCTGTGATTGCAAAACCGTGCCTTCACAGAGCCCCACCCGCCCCCACGGCGAGCACGGAGGTCTGTTCGGACGGACAGCCCAGCACTTGCCGGAGTCCGTTTTCGTCCTCATACGCGTGAATGCGCATCCCAAGCCGGCTTGCAACTTCCAGGTGCTGCGCCCGGTCGTCAACGAACAGCACTTTCTGCGGCTCAACTTCAAGCAACAGAGGGATCCGCGCATACGCAAGAATGTCCGGCACCGTCGGATCGACTCCGTACACCGCATGGATCACCTTGTCAAATTGTTTCAACAGCCCGCGTCCACCCGTGCGACCCGTAAAATGTTCCGATTCCGCACCTGTCACGGCGACGAGTCGGTGCTTCACGCGCAATTCCTGCAGCACATCCATCAGACGGCGGTCCGGCCGGATTGCCGCCTCAACCTCACCTCGCAATGAGGCCATGCCGACCGCGCGACCTGTGAAACGGAATAGCTCCCATTCCACGGCGCTCCAGTAGCGCTCCTCTTCGACAATGCCTCTTCTGTAATTCTCCCACATGCCGCCCGCATACAGTGCGCGGAGCAGATCGTTCACCGCAATTTCACGGCGCAACGCGACGGACTCCAGTCCCATGCGCGACCGGCGTATGAACACGCCGGGAATTTCAAACAGAATGGTTGTGATCATAGGATCTCTCCTCGGAGCATGAATTGGTTCTACCCACCATCTTCCTCAACAGTAAGTATAGGATTAAATAGTAAACAGTATGTGCCAGAAAGCACATACTGAATGAATGTTGTGTAAACTTTTGTGTAACCGGATCGACCTTCGCATCGTCTATCTTGAAAATGAGGGTCAGGGGCTAGCCGCCAGTACCAGTATCCCTTTGCTCCTGCTCGGACACCGCTATCGCTAAACTCGCGACGAGCAAAGGGATACTGGCGACCCAGCAAACCTTGCCGATGGCGCTAAACTCTCCGGGCACAGGGCAGGGCGGCAGTCCAGCAAATTTTCATCCTGCCGATGGTGGCGCGCCGGCGCCATGGGGGTCTATCTTGCAACCGGTCTATCTT
This sequence comes from Bacillota bacterium, assembly GCA_021797415.1. Next base: position 3,787 of record JAJZZT010000293.1, on the reverse strand, counting down.
GCAACCGGTCTGAAGGAGTCGAGGATGGTTTGAACATAGCCCTGCGTTCCGTCACCATAGCGCTCGCCGTCTGCTCCGCCGCCTTCTGGTATGCGGCGGGCTGGTCAACCGATGTCGCCGCTTCTTTAGCCCACGCCGCCCAGGCGCCGTCCGTCCACGCCTTGGCGCAAACTGCTCCGGCCATTGCGCAAACCGCCCACACTGCTCCGGCACCGACCTCTCCGGCCATTGCGCAAACCGCCCACACTGCTCCGGCACCGACCGCTCCGGCCATTGCGCAAACCGTTCACGCCCGCATCCTGGGCCAGCCTCATGTGACCCATTATGGCGCGATCAGTTTTCCGACCGTACAGGACGGTTTCATCACCAGTGGGCAATTTCTCCTTCACACCATCAATGGCGGCCAATCGTGGTCAAGACTGCCCACTCCTTCTTTCGCCATTCTCGACATGCGATTCCTCAATCCGCACCTCGGCTACGCCATCGGCGGTGAGGACCCCACGAGCCGCTTTGGCCCCAATTACCGAGCGTGGGTCGTGGAGCGAACGACGGACGGCGGACGGCATTGGACGACGGTCTATCGCATCGCCGCCTCCACGCAAGGTGGCACGCAGCTCGACTGTTCATCCGCAACCCAGGTCTTCGCGATCCTCGGACGCACCGTCGTCGCCACCGACAACAGCGGCAAATCATGGCGCACCCTGCGCATCCCCATCGCCGGCTTTGCACTGCAGTCCGTCAGCTTCCTGAACGGCATGGACGGCTATGCGTCAGGCTTCGTCACCATCCCCGCCCGTCCGTTTCCCGTCCACGATCGCGTCATGGAGCTGCACACCACTGACGGAGGAACGCATTGGGCAATCCAGTACAGTAAACTGCTGCCGTCGCCCGCAGGAGTAAGTGTGAACTTTTTGAACCGCTCTGACGGCTGGATGATCACGACCAGCACCGCATCCATGACGGATCAACTGCTCCGCACCACGGACGGCGGCCTGCACTGGACGCTGCTGCAGTCCGATCTGCTGCGCAACGGCGACCCGACCGGCGTCGGCAACGCGGTATTCGTCACGCCAAATTACGGCTGGATACCGGACGCCATGGGCGCTATGCCCATGGCGTCCGGTATCGATATCACCACAGATGGCGGCCTGCACACACGTCTCGTGGGTGCGCGGCGCGCCTGGGGCATCTACGGTGTCGCGCTGGTCAACACGAAGGTGGGCTACGTTACCGCGTTCAACATCAACAACATGTTTGTTCTCAAGACGGTGAACGGCGGCCGGACATTCACGCAAATCCTGCCGAAAATAGAGCCCACTTCGGCCATTCATTTTGTCTCGGAGAATCTTGGCTATGGTTTGGGCGACGCGTCCAACTATGGCGCGTTTCTCATCACTCAGGACGGTGGCGTTTCCTGGCGGATACGAGGCTATCTGCCTGGCGGCAACGTGACACAACCCGCGCTCACGTTTGCAAATGCCAGTGACGGGTGGGTCATCGCACGACGCGGTGGACCGGGCGGACAGATCAGCATCTATCGTACGTTTGACAGCGGCTTGCGCTGGACGTTCGCCGCGCGCGCGCCGGGAGCCCTGTATTCGAGCAGCCAGATTCAGACCATGCGTTTCTGGAACGCGAAGGACGGTATTCTTGAAATCAAGAACGGCGTCTTCGAGCAGGTGTGGTCGACGACAGACGGCGGAGCGACCTGGATAGAGCGCGCGCAAGCCGACTGGGTCGTCGTGACCTCGTGGGCAGACTCGTGGGCGTCGCCGCAAATCGTCTTTGGCGCGTCTTCCGATGCGCGGTACACGGCAGGACCACATCGCCCGCGCGCCAATATCACCGTCCAGGTCTCCTCCGACGGCGGCCGCACATGGCGCACGCTGTGGCGCCAGTCTGACACTGTCATGCAGGTTGACCAATTCGAATTCATCAATCCGAGCGATGGCTGGATCACGTATTCCGCGTGGATGAAAAACGGGAATCTCCCGCTGTCAACCATTTTGCATACGACAGATGGCGCCAGGCGGTGGACCTCCTATATGTTCCCGGCGGATGCGGCGCCGGCCACGCTCGAATCGGGCGGGACGGCGATCGATTTTGTCAGTCCATCAACAGGCTGGATGCTGGCGCAGGACGGGCTGTTGCGGACCACGGACGGCGGCCGGACGTGGAAATGGCTGTGACGGGTCCTTTTGAGGTGGAGTTGCGGCGGGAAGCGCCGTGGTACAATATAGACGCCAAGATGGAAGATCCATCGCGCCAATTGCGCCCACGGGCAGATTGAACGCATAAAGCGGTGGTGGCATTCATGATGGACACGGAAGCGACGCTGCGCAAGATCATTCATATTGACATGGACGCCTTCTACGCCTCTATCGAGCAGCGCGACCATCCCGCGTACCGCGGCAAGCCCGTCATCGTCGGCGGCGCGCCGAACACGCGCGGCGTCGTTGCGACCTGCTCCTACGAGGCCCGCAGATACGGGATTCATTCCGCGATGCCGGCGCAAACCGCGTACCGCCTGTGCCCGCACGCCATTTTCGTCAAACCGCGGATGGACATATACCGCCAGGTCTCAAGAGAAGTTGCGACCATTCTCCATTCCTACACGGATCTCGTGGAACCGCTGTCGCTGGACGAGGCGTATCTGGATGTCACGCACAACCGCCTGGAAATCGCATCGGCCACGCGGATCGCGCGCGCCATCCGCGAGGAAATTTGGCGAAAAACGGCGCTCACCGCGTCCGCCGGCGTCTCGTACAATAAATTTATCGCCAAAATCGCGTCCGACCACCGCAAGCCGAACGGGCTGACCGTAATCACGCCGGAACAGGCGCAGGCCTTTCTGGATGCCGTTCCCGTGCGCAAGTTCTTCGGCGTCGGCAAGGTGACGGAACAGCGGCTTCACGAACTCGGCGTCCACACGGGCGAGGAACTGCGCCGCCTGTCCGTCGAAGAACTGTCGAGCGTCTTTTTCGATCGAGGGCGCGCCTTCTACCATCTTGTCCGCGGGATCGACCCCCGCCCAGTCGAGCCCGAGCGAGTCCGCCTCTCCATCGGAAAAGAGACGACCTTTCCGGTCGACATCGACGATGTCGCGCAAATGATCCGCATCCTGGAAGACCTTGCGCGCAACGTCGAAATAAGTCTCAAGCACCGCGCACTCCGCGCCCGCGTCGTCGTGCTCAAGGTCAAGTTTGCGGATTTCCGGCAGATCACCCGCAGGATGACCACAACCGTTCCCGTGCAGACGGCGGACGAACTGGGTGTATACCTGCGCAGACTGCTGGAGCAGGTCGACCTGCGGACAAAAGTCCGGCTGCTTGGCGTGACGGCGCAACACCTGCAGGACGAGGCCGTGGGCTCGATTCAGTTGACGCTGTTCTGAAATGCGCCGGGGAGTTCTGCCCACTTTTTGAACAACCCCTTAAAGTGACTCAGCGTCAGATCAAATTTCTCAGATCAAATTTCAACGTGGAGGATGACTCATGAACTTTCGCGATCAACCTCGGACAAACGGCGACTCGCGGCCGGAGAAGCCCTAGCGCACGACAGGGCGCCGCCTCATGACAGGCGCGGCGGCCATCCTGGCGGGATTCACCCTCTGCGCGCAGGGCGCCGCACCGGCTTCCCCGGCCAGCGCCGCAACCCTGCAAAACACCCTGCCGCCCAATACGCTGCTTGGCACCAATCTCGTCCCCGCCCATTCCATCCCGCTTATCACCGGAACCCAGAGCTACAAAGGCGGCGGATCGACCATCCCCGTCACCGTCCTTCCCTT
>JAJZZT010000081.1 GCA_021797415.1 Bacillota bacterium | reverse complement strand
GGACAGGTGGATGGCCCGTTGTCTCGCTTTTTCCAGCATCCCCACCTGTTCGAGCGCCTCGCTGCAGCGCGGTCGCCGTTCGCGGCGCGGAATTGACGAATAGAGCAAGGGCAGCCCTGTGTTGTCCAGGACGCTCATGCGCGGCAGCAGCATGAACAACTGGAACACGAACCCGATGCGCCGGTTGCGAAACGCGGCCAATCTCCCGGAGGACAGTCGCAGCACAGACTCTCCGGCAAACCGGTAATCACCCGCCGCGGGCCTGTCCAATAAGCCGAGGATGTTCAGCAGCGTGGACTTGCCCGAGCCGGACGGGCCGATGATGGAGACGAGTTCCCCTCTGTCGATGGAGAAGATTTACATCGTTCAGAATGGGAATCCTGCGCCGCCCGTCCATGACGGTCTTGGCGATGCCTGTAAGAGTGATCATGGTCAGCACCCTGTCTCTCTTGCTGCATATTCCAGACGCGTAAAGGTATATGTCAGTGATCCATTGTATAGCAAGTGGAAACACTTCGCTGCGCTTGCCTGCATGAGAAGATTATAGAGTTTCTGTCTGCCGCGCGCTATACTAAATTATTCCTTGTCTACATAATCGAATGGAGGCGCGGCGTTTGATGGACGGCAGGTTGCTTAAGGCCAAAGCGCCAGAACGTGGTCCCGTTCTGGTCCAGCAAGTGGCAGGGCCGCATCGGAGCGGGAGCGTATCTGCGGAAGAGCGGGAGATGGAACGATGTCCTCGCGGCGTGCGATCGAAGGATCGGGCGTCTCGTTGAAGCCGCCGCGCCCGGCTTGACGGTCCTCCAGGGGGTTGTGGCGAAGGATCTGTTTCCTGAATTGGAGAGGCTTTAGATGAGTGACGCGCCCATCCTGTCGATTCGACGCGGCAACATCAAGTTTCCCGTTCAATGGCTGTACGCTACGTTGAGCGCAGGGACCCACAAGGCGACGCCGGAGTACTACGCGGCCGCCGCAGCCAAGGCCCAGGTTGTTCTGTTGGGGCAGCGCGGATAGTGGCGGCGGTGAGTGGCGCTGGTGGTTCGAGATTTTCCTCCGGTCCGGGGTCCGGTCCGAGCTTCAAGGGCATGGTGGCGACCGAAGGGCCGTCCCAGGCGGTCCTCGGCGCACGTCCCTCCAGGGCGGTCGCTGAGGCAGGGGGCGAGGAGCCGGTGGCTCTTTTGGTTCTGGGCCATGGAGGTGGAACGGCGTGTCCCACGTCGATCCACACGTTCTTGGCATATGAAGTGCCGTCGTGGACATCGGTCAGATATAACGGGATCGACGTGGTTGTGACTGTTAATCATGAAATCGGAAGGTACGCTCCGAGCGCCGCGCGTTTCCCCAAGCTTTACCCGGGGTGAGGGGCGATGACGGGGTGCAAAATTTTTCGCACATTAAAGAAGGACACCGCAGCCTCTTGTTGAAGGTTAGGAGTAGCGCACTTTAGCCCAACTCGTCGATCATCTGGTCGACTGCATCGTCTTGGGTCACACCCGCTTCTCCCATGCGGGGAAGAGACGCGCCTGATCTGGATCGATATTGACGACACCGTGATCACGCTGTTTGGCGAACAGGTTGGCGGCGCTGTCGGGCAATCCTGAAGATCCCCGGCATTGTGGTGGGAAGCGGAATGTATCGGCACATTCGAATGCCGGCGTGGCCCGGCTGCGAGAGATCGTGGAAACGATGACCCAAAAGCTGGGGGAATGGGCAGGACTGCGACGAAAGGGCATGTCGGCTGATACGTAACCGTCTCCACTCGAAGTTGACGGCACCCCATCCATATGTGCACAAGGGCATGTGTCTTTCGTGTTGGACAAAGGCAGGACCCGCTAGCCAAGCGGATATTCATCACCGCGATGAAGGCGACTGGACGCTTCGAGCAGGGCACACAATGCCAAGTTGCTTCAAATGCCTGACCTATCCACAGGGATGAGCTATCCACATTCCGATTTCATGTTGAATACAGAGGAATAAACTGAATGGCCCGCCAATTCCGCCCCGGCTCTGTTCTGCACGTTGATTCAAAGAAACGCATCTATGCGTGGTGGGTCTTGAGCGATAAAGTCTTCGAGGGATAGATTCCCGTTGAATGTCCTACCCGCGTATCGATGGGTATCCGCCAGATACCGTTTCGGATCGAGGATAGAGAAAATTTCAGACGTAAAATGTCGTTGAAGCGTCTCAAGATGGTCAACGTACTGGACAGGCTCATCGCGTTCGGAAATTCTGTAAGTGAGAACGAGAAATTCAAGTACTACATTACGGTAACCCCTATACGCCAGTGGTTTTTCGATCCCAAACCTATCTCCTTTGTCGACGTTAGGGAAATAAAACCGTCCGAGTTCAATTTGAGCTGACAGTTGAGAGCGTAATTCGACGTCGCGTGTTGCAGCGGATTCTTCGCTCTTCGCTCTGAGTTTGAACTCAATGAGGATCTTCACGGTCGCGGCATACCAATCCAATATTTCCTTTCGGTATTGACTGTCAAGTTCATATTTCTTTGCATTTGTGATGTATGTGTACGTGAACGCGACGATTGCGATGGCCAACGAGCCAAATGAAATCCAGTCACTCAGTCTCACAAGATCCCTCCAAGGCAGTAATATGGTAACATTGATATGTGGATAACACATCAATCCGTTTTGGTGCGTTATTTTAGAATTTTTGATTGCGCTGGCGCTCGCGGATGACATTGCGTACGGAGAGCATCGCCAAGTGCGCGATTTTTCCAGTGCGACACACCATCACGCGGTCTCCTCCTATCAGAAACTTGATGAGTGGCACCTCAGGGCTAACCAGAAGGAGGTCGCGCTTGGGCGCTGGCAGGGGCTCCCGACGCCCGACGCCGTCGGGCAGGCGCTGTTCTGCGGCGCGAATTCCAGAAGATGGGGCGGCACATGCCGATTCGCAAGCTGCTGAAGGAGGCGGGACGCGCAGTTCAATCCATCAAGTCCGTATTCATGATGGGCCTGCTGTCCGTGGCCCCTACCTTGCACCGGACAGCGTCGAGTTTGACGCGGTCATCCTCGACGAGGCCAGTCAGGTCCAGACAATGGACGCCTACGGCTCCATCCTGCGCGCCAGGCAGATTGTCGTCGAGGGCGATCACCAGCAATTGCCCCCGACGGACCACTTCAAGCGAACGACCTCGATGTTTCATTTTAATGCGGCTATTGGCGCCTTCGCGGGGTCGATTGCTGATCTCGGGATAGATCGGGCTATTTTTCGCCGCCTCATAATCTTGTCTCGCATATGTGAAGATTCACATATGCGAGACAAGATGGAAAGGTCGTCATATGTAACGGATCTTCTTACAGGGCCATCTTGCGTCCCTTTGTGCGGGTATTCATGAAGGCAAGTTTCTAAAACTCGAATGTGCCCCACGCCAAGTCGAATATCGAGCCCTTTCACAACGGTTGAAGTCCAAGACTAGGCTCCGACAGTTCGGTATCTGGTCAGGGCGCCATGAAAACTGCGGATAGGGTCCCGCGCCGCCTTTCACCGCGCATTCAGGTCGCTGTCTACCTGATCATCCATAGCTGTCAATCTCCTCGAGTGATGCGTACGCAATCGCGGCGCCTTGACCAAACTTGCTGAGCAATAGGCGCTTCGCCCTTTGGAACTTGAGCATCACCTCGCTCGGTGCCTCGTCTCCGTCGAAACGATTCCTGCCGACGTCTTCGGGAACCTCCGCCTCCTCGTTGTCAATAAGATGCCATGTGGTCGGCTCGTAGGCGGATACTACCCTTCCGCCAGAGATCCCAACAACATATTTGATATCCGACAGCCCAGTTTGAGAAATCTTCCAACTTTGGCGAGTTGCCTCATATAGGCTCTGGCCATCTGCGAGAGCATTTTGTATTTTCACCAACAGCACATCTCGTGGCACAAGTCATATCCCCTCGTACATTCATGTTGTGACAACGGCCTCTCATCCATTATAGCAAGAACTACACATCTGCAGTAGCAAGGGCAGTTGCCAGCCACTCGTCATTCTCGCAAGAGTCTATTGCCACCCAAGCACACTGACACACGGCGCCGCCGTACTACGTTGGATACTCCTCCATCATGCCGCTACAATCTACCTACCCATGCTTTGCACGCATGAACGTGACAAGCTACAAAAAAATAAAGCATTGAGCTTTCGATTAGCATAATTTTGTTTTTTCGCCCTGTCAACATATAGATACTCCGTGCTATTTGCGATGCTGTTTTCGCGAACTGGTTATCCATATATAACATGGTAGAAAATACCTTTTTTGCACGACACTCACCCTGTTTTTGAGCGAATGGCTGCCCGCAGACCCGGATGACTTGAAAAATGGGCACACGAAACCCGTGATTCACAAATCGCGGCCTGTGGATCACGATTCCGCCCGACTGATCCCTTTGTGGCCACTCTTTTAGGCGCTCCTCACCAGGTTCCGCATTTTGTCCATGCCCCGAATCGGATGCACTTCAAACCCGAACGAGACGTCCAATCGGCTGTTGACCCGCTCGACGGACGTCCGCCTGTCGTATTCCTTTTCCCATTTGTAGCTGGACCGATCAATCGGCGTAAAGATCCGTCGGTCCTCCGACAGCGGGATGCGGATTCCTTGCGCCACCGGGCATTGGGCCTGCCCCTTGCACTCGATGCCGTATTGCTTGGCCGGGCATAGCTTCTTTACGGTGTTGCGGTCTTTTTCAAACCCGCCATTGGCCATCTCCCGCTGCGTGCCCGTCTCCGGACAGAAGCAATACATGCTGCCCTTATAGTTGTACGCCACGTTCCCCGGTCCGCTGAGCAACCGCGTCTTATCCGTGCCTTTCCACATGCTGCGGATGTCGATCACCGGCTTGATCTGGTGCTGATCCCAACATTTCTTGATCAGTTTCGTATCGTCGTATCCCTTATCTGCAGCCAGCGTCTCGGCGGCCTCCAGAATCGCCAGCTGTCTCTCCTCCATCTGCTCCAGCAATCGGTGATCTTCGTTGATATCGGGTTCCGACGTCTTGGTCACCGTAAAGGGAATCGCCAGTTCATACGTCGGGTCGACGACCATGTGCAATCTGTAGCCGAACAATTTGACGATCTTCTCCCATGTCCGGCCGTCTTTATGTACGCCACGGTATTCTTTTCACCCATAATCAGCGCCCGTATCGCGCCGTCCGTCCACCGTATCATTCGGGTTTTCCCGCTTGGCAAACGAGGCGAGCGCCTTGCTGTCCATCGCCCAACGCTCACCAAAACCCGGCAGCGCTTCCCGCAGGTGTTGCACCAGAGTGTCGAATATCGCGTCGACCTGCGGTGCCTGCTTGAGCACATGGTGCAGAAATCGCGTGTAGGCCCATGCCGGCCGTACTTAGCGGACCAGGAGCAGCGGCGGGATAGCAGGTCTCTTTTTTGTCAAGTGGTTGACGTTCGATCGCCCGAAGGCGTGGCGGAATAACGTGACA
>JAJZZT010000449.1 GCA_021797415.1 Bacillota bacterium | reverse complement strand
AAAATAGAGACAGCCGCACAGTCATTTCGAGAGAGATCGTGGAGAGGACGAACGCACACACATGAACGTGAACATAGGACTCTTGGGATGCGGCACTGTCGGCGCCGGCGTCATCGAACTGGCGCGCCGCCGAGAAGACAGAATCGCCGAGATGACGGGGCTGCGCCCCACCGTCACCCGTGTGCTGGTGCGGGATCTCGGCAAGCCGCGCGCCGTGCCGCTTGAGGGCGAACGGCTCACGAACGACCCGCAGGAGATCATCGGCGACGAGACGATCCGCGTCGTCATCGAGACGATTGGCGGCATTGAACCGGCGCGGTCGCTGATTCTTCAGGCCATCCGCGCCGGCAAGCACGTGATCACGGCGAACAAAGACCTGATCGCCCTGCACGGAACGGAGATTCTCGCCGCGGCGGAAGAAGCGCGCGTGGATGTGCTGTACGAAGCCGCGGTGGGCGGAGCGATCCCGCTCATCCGGCCGCTGCGCGAATCGCTCACGGCCAACGAGATTACGGATATCAAGGGAATTGTCAACGGAACGACAAACTTTATCCTGTCGAAAATGACGGAGACCGGAGCGGACTTTGCCGACGTGCTGCGCGAGGCGCAGGAACTCGGGTATGCGGAAGCGGATCCGTCCAGTGACGTGGACGGACTGGACGCGGCGCGCAAACTGACCATCCTCGCTTCCATCGCATTTCACACCAGCGTCAATCTGGCCGACGTGAAAGTGACAGGCATCCGCTCCATTACGGCGAAGGATGTCTATTACGCGCACGAACTCGGCGCGGTCGTCAAGCTGCTCGCCGCGGCGAGCGACCTCAACGGTGAATTGGCTCTGCGCGTGAGGCCCGCGTTGATTCCGCAGGAACATCCGCTCGCGCACGTGTCGGACGCCTACAACGCTCTGTACGTGCGCGGCGACGCGTCGGGCGACCTGATGTTCTTCGGCCGCGGGGCGGGGTCGCTGCCGACGGCAAGCGCCGTGATCGGCGATGTCATCGAAGTGCTGCGAAATATCAGCCAGCGCATATCCGGGCGCGTGCGCACGCCCGCACTGTCGCACAAGCCCGTGAACCACTACGCAAGCGAACCCGTCCGCCACTATCTCCGCCTCACGGTTGCCAACCGCCCCGGCGTGTTCGCGCACATCGCGGGAATTTTTGGCGACGCCGGGATCAGCATGGAAACCGTCCTGCAAAAACGCGTCGACGAGGAAAATGCGGAAGTCGTCATCGTCACCCACGAGGTGTCGGAGGCGCGGTTTGACGGAGTTCTCGGTTCCCTGCGCGACCTGCCGGACCTCGCGCGCATCGAAAGTGCCATGCCAGTGGAAAGAGGTGCCTATTGATCCATGCCGATTCCGCACCGCGCAGGTATCCTGCACCGTTTTGCCGACTATCTGCCGCTCACCGGGCGCACGCCGCGACTGTCATTGTGTGAAGGCGACACGCCGCTCATCCCCGCGGTGCACCTGAGTGAACAACTGGGCTGTGAGATCCACCTCAAATTTGAAGGGGCCAATCCCACGGGGTCGTTTAAGGATCGCGGCATGGTGCTCGCCGTCGCAAAAGCCCTCGAAGCGGGCAGTGACGCGATCATCTGCGCCTCCACAGGCAACACGTCGGCCGCCGCCGCCGCGTACGCGGCGCGCGCGGGCATCCGCTCGATCGTCATCATCCCGGACGGCTACGTCGCTCTCGGCAAGCTCGCCCAGGCGTTCATGTACGGCGCGGAGGTTGTGGCAATCCAGGGCAATTTCGACCAAGCGCTCGCGCTCGTGCGGGAGTTGTCCGAGACAGAGCCTGTCACGCTGGTCAACTCGGTCAATCCGTTTCGCCTGGAAGGGCAAAAGACGGCTGCCTTCGAGATCTGCGAAACACTCGGGCGGGCGCCCGACCACCTGGCCATCCCCGTCGGCAACGCGGGGAACATCAGCGCCTACTACAGGGGATTCACGCAGTTCGACGCCATTTCCCGCACCGGTGTGCCGCGCATGCTGGGTTTCCAGGCGGCGGGCGCAGCGCCGATCGTCCTCGGCCATCCCGTGGACAGGCCGGATACGGTGGCCACCGCGAATCGCATCGGCAATCCCGCGAGCTGGTCGCTGGCTGTCGAGGCGGCGCAGAAAAGCGGCGGAGCGATCGAGTCCGTCACCGACGAGGAGATCCTTTTTGCGCAGCGATTGCTGGCGGACCACGAGGGCGTATTTGTCGAACCCGCATCGGCCGCGTCGGTCGCGGGCGTGCGCAAGAAAAGCGCGGCAGGGTATTTTTCCGAAGGGGATGTGATTGTCTGCGTCCTGACCGGGAACGGCCTGAAAGACCCCGATACGGCGGTGCGGCAGAGCGTGGGCCGCACCGTGTCCGTGCCCGCCACGCAAAAGGCGGTCTGGGACGCCATCCTGGAGGGCGCACGGTGAAAGTCAGCGTCTTTATACCCGCCACCAGCGCCAATATGGGACCGGGATTCGATTGCATGGGCATCGCGCTCGACCTGTGGAACGAACTCCACGTTGAGTCCGCCGACGGCGTTACGATCGATATCGCGGGCTACGGCGCGACGGATCTCGCGCGCGATGAGAACAACCTCGTCATTCAGTGCATGAAAATGCTGTTCGCGCGCTGCGGCCGGCCATTTCCCGGCGTCTCCCTTCGGATGGTGAACCGCATCCCTATCGCCTCCGGCCTCGGTTCGAGCGCGGCCGCGCTGGTCGGCGGCCTGCTGGCCGCAAACGCGCTGCTCGATGCTCCGTTTAGCCGCGGTGAGATCCTGCACATCGCCGCGCAGGACGAGGGGCACCCGGACAACGTCGCCCCCGCCTTTCTGGGCGGAGCGGTGCTGGCGTATGTCCACGAGGACGGTGTCACGACGGTCACCCTGCCGCTGCGCGACAACTTCTCTTTCGTAGTCGTCACGCCCGCTTTCGCCCTGCTGACGGAACAGGCGCGGTCCGTGCTGCCTCCTCTGGTGTCGCGGAAAGACGCGGTCTTCAACATCGCCCATGCCAGTTTTCTCACCGCCGCACTGACCACGGGCAACGTGTCCCTCCTGAAAAAGGCTCTGGCGGACCGGTTGCACCAGGATGCCCGCAAATCCCTCATCCCCGGCTTCGACGCGGTCGTACAGGCGGCCCGCAGGGCGGGCGCCGTGGGCACCGTCTTAAGCGGCGCCGGGCCGACGCTGCTCTCGATCACGGAAGGGACGGCGCTCGCGCGCCAGGTGGCAAAGAGCATGGTGGATGCCTTCCAGACTGCCGGTTGCGACGCCACGGCGCGCATCCTCCCGGCCGCCACCGTCGGCGCGTACACCCATGTGCGCACAAGAGACATGGGATAAACAAAATCCTCACGCCCCATGGACGCGGTTTGCCAAATCGCCAGTACCCTTTTCTCATCGCGAGTTCCGCGCAGCGGTGTTTGAGCAGGAGCAAAGGGTATGACGCCGAAGGGCACCAGCATTTTCGAGACGAGGAGGCGAGGCTGTTTGACCACCCATCTACGGGAGAAAAAAATCGCTTTTGTCGGCGCGGGAGCCATCGCCGAAGCGCTGATCAAGGGAATGTGCTCCACGGGGGTCGCAAAACCGGAACGGATTTTCGTCATCAACCGCAATCGGCGCGAACGGCTGGACTTTCTGGCCCGGACGTACGGCGTGCAGGCGAGCACCGCGGATGTGGCCGTGGATGGAGCGGATGTCGTCGTCCTGTGCCCCAAACCGGCGGATATGACGCAGGCCCTGGCGGACATTGCGCGTTTCTCCGCGCCGGACGCGTTGTACATCTCCGTTGCGGCAGGCTGTTCCATCGGATGGATCCAGGAGACGCTCTCGCCGGCCTGGCGAAATCCCGCGCGCGGCGCCGGCTCCGCGCGGCCGCGCGTGGCGCGCACGATGCCAAACACGTCGTGCGCCGTGCTCGAATCGGCGACGGGGTACGCAATGGGGGAAAACTGCACACTGCAGGATGCCGAGATGGTGCATGAAATGTTTGGCGCCGTCGGCACCGCGTACGCCCTTGACGAAGAACAGATGAACGCCGTGACCGGTCTTTCGGGCAGCGGTCCCGCCTACGTCTACTATCTGGTGGAGAGCCTCATCAAGGCCGGCGTGGCCGTGGGACTTGATGAGGACACAGCAGCCGCCCTTGTCGTGCAGACCCTGGTCGGCGCGGCGGCCATGCTGCGCTTTTCCGCACAGCCGCCCGCGGTGTTGCGAGAACGCGTGACATCGCCCGGCGGCACGACCATGGCCGGCATCGCCGCGTTGCAGGAACTGGGTTTCGCCGACGCGCTGCGCGAAGCCGTGACGCGCGCGACAGCGCGCGCCGGGCAGATGGGCGAACAATTGTCGCAGGCGCAGAACACGCAGAACAAGTAGAACAAGTAGCTCCCGCCGACTGCCCCGTGTCCCCCGCAACCGCTTCGCCCGCCTTGGGGAGCAGTGACAAAGTCCCTGTTCAAAAAGAGGGCAGGTTTATCCCGTGTCCCTGAGCGTACGTTTTTGGGTGCGTGAGGGAGCATTTCTGGCGATGACTCCGCCAGCGCCGGGGAGCTCTGACCCCTTTTTGAACAACCTCATAATGTCCCCTGTGCAGGCGATCTGCGGGGCTGCCGCCGGCGGGGCCTATTCCATCTCCTTTAACCATTCCCGCGCCAGTGCGGGCAATTCGGCAAGCGAGAGGACGACCGCATCGGGGTACGCCGGGTGATCGGCGGTGAGCATCCCTTCTTGCGCGCGTTCCAGGTACCGGTGCTCCCGTGCAAACTGCGCGGCAAGCCACCCCGCGTCAAACAGCGCACGCGGCCGTTCCTGCGGATCAAGCGGCGCACAAAAAGCGAAACCAGGCTCCGCTCCCTGGCTGCGGATCACCAGCACCGTGCGGATGCCGGCAAGCCGCGCCGCGGCCACATCCTGCGTCAGCAGATCGCCCACGTGCGCCACCACCGGCAGCCGCAGTTCCGGCGCCGCAAACACGCGCGGATCCGGTTTCGCGCAGCCGAGCGTGTCCGGGCCGAGCGTCGCCGCGAAATACCCGCCAAGTCCCATGAGATCAAGCGTCAGCCGCTGGTAGCACGCATACCCGTTGCTCACGGCAAACAGGGAGAACCCGTCGTCGCTCAGCGCCGCAAGCGCCGCGGGCGCGTCCGGATAGGGAGGAAACGCACGCAGAGATTCGCGCAGCGGTCCGGCCATGACCTCACACAGCGAGACATCCCACCGAATCCCGCGCAGGGAGGCCACCTCGCGCACGATGTCGTCCCAGTCAAATCCCTCGCGTCGCCGGCCCTGCGCAAAACGCCGCAACTGTTCGGCGCGAAACAGGCTGCGCGCGCCGTCAATCCCCCGTTTCGCGAACGCCTCGTCCAGCCAGGAAAAGACGAAACGGTCGAACGGTGAATCAATCAGCGTTCCGTCAAGGTCAAACGTCACGGACCGTTCGAGCTTCCCGCGGTCAG
>JAJZZT010000536.1 GCA_021797415.1 Bacillota bacterium | reverse complement strand
AATAAAGAGGTGACTGAACAAGAGGTGCGGCGGACTGTTGTGAGCGAAAAGAAAGCGGTGCTCGCCCTTGCTGCCCACGAGTACGATCAGGCCGTCCGGAAAGAATACGGCGCGATGGTGTGCGGCGTGGACGAGGCGGGGCGCGGTCCACTGGCGGGACCTGTGGTCGCGGCCGCGGTGATTCTCCCCGAGGATATGGGGGATATCTTCATCTATGACTCCAAACAGATGACGGCGCGCCAGCGTGAGGCGGCCTACGCAAAAATCTGCCGCCAGGCGGTAGCGTGGTCTGTCGGCGTGGTTGACCGGAAATATATTGACAAGTACAATATCCTCCAGGCTACATACGAAGCGATGCGAAAGGCCGTCCGTTCGCTTGCCGTGCCGCCTGCCCTCATGCTTGTGGACGGTGTTGTCATCCCTGGACTGGAGCAGCCGCCGCAGCGCCGGCTGGTGAAAGGGGACACCGTGAGTCAGTGCATTGCGGCGGCATCCATTCTCGCCAAGGTGACGCGGGATGCGATGATGCGGGAGATCGGCCGATTGTATCCGGAGTATGGTTTTGACCGCAACATGGGGTACGGGACAGCCCAACACCTGAAAGCGCTGGTGTCGCACGGACCGTGCCCGGAGCACCGGCGGAGCTTTGCCCCGGTGCGGATCCGGGTGAATGCCGCTTCCAGCACGGCAACATTGCGTCCGGAAGAGGCGGCATCGCACCCGGAAGCGGTCGATGTGCGAAGGGAACGCGGCGCATGGGCGGAGGAGGAAGCACTGCACCACCTGGAGGGGCTCGGTTATTCCTTGCTGGCGCGCAATTGGCGCTGTGTATTCGGCGAAATCGACCTTGTGGTCGTCAAAGGCGACGTGCTCGCTTTTATCGAAGTGAGATCGCGCGTGGCGCCGCATATCCAGGAAGCGCTGAGGACGGCCGGAGAGTCGGTGGACGGGAACAAGCGCCGCCGTCTGAAAAAACTGGCGGAGTGGTTTATTCAGGAACACCGTTTGCAGTGGGCGGGGACGTTTCGTTTCGATGCTGTCCTTGTGGGGCGGGATTTGCTCGGTGGATGGACCATCGAGCATGTGGTGCAGGCTTGGTGAGCGGTTTTTGCAGTCAGCTTGGCAGAGCGGATGAAGTGGCGCGGAGGTGTCGTCGATGCCCATCTGGGGCTGGATAGTGGCCGTCGGGTTTCTGATTGTTGGGCTGGTCGGAGGATTTGCGCTGGGACTGTGGTTTTTTCGGCGCAGTATGGCGAACATGCAGTGGGGAGATCAGGATATCGCCCAAATGGCGAAGCGTATGGGCATGAATCTGAATCCTCGCCAGTTGCAGGCCGTCAAACAGCAGATGAAAAAAGCGGGATCGCAACCGCCGCCGCTCTTCGGGAAAAAGAACAAGAGCAAACCGGGGAGAGACAAGAGGGATCGTTTCCGGAAGGGATAGAGGCAATTGTTGCTGTCTCTATCTTGAAAATGTCTTCTGCCAGCCGTCGCCATCCCCTTTGCTCCTGCTCGGACACCGCTATCGCTAAACTCGCGACGAGCAAAGGGGATGGCGCCGACCCAGCAAATTTTCATCCTGCCGATGGTGGTGCGCCCGCGCCATGGGGGTCTATCTGCCAATAGACTCGCCGGAACCGGATCGATTCCATTTGTGCTCCCATTTTTCCTGTGCTTGCGCCAGTGCCCGCCGGATGGCGGGCATGTGACTCCGCGTGTATTCGTATCCCTGGTCCGCCACGGACTGCAGACGAGGAAAATCCAGCGCTCCGATCGGCCCCACGCTGGGCGTAAGAAACAGGTCCGCTTGCAGGGATGCGGTGGCCGCATGCCGCGCAAGGCCGATATTGATCATCTGAGAAATCATGTGGCGGAAGTGGAGCGGCAATCTGCCTTCATATCGCAAAAACGGTGTGATGGTGTCGACCGCGATGACAAAATCCGTTGCCAGTGCGCGCAGCGGAGCGACGGGACAGTTGTCCACCAGTCCGCCGTCGCTGAGGATGAGGTCTTTATACAACACGGGCTTGAACACAAGAGGGATGCCAAGACTGGCCCGTATGGCAAGGGCGAGCGGCGCGCTGTGCACGGTTGCCCAGAGTGGGTTTCCCTCCGCCTGACCGACGGAGTGGACAAGTGGCGCCGGGCAGTCGCGCGAAGCAAATACGACTTCACCGCCTGTCTGCAGATCGGTGGCCGCGATGGCAAGCGGCAACGAGACATCGCAAAGGGCGATCGATCCGATGTGCTGCCTCAGGAACGACTGGAGCCGGTCCCCTTTCACCACACCTTCGAGCGGTTGCCGCCGCAGGAGGCGAGTAAGTGCGTTCGCGTCGAGATCAATGTGCCGTTTGGTCAGCGTCGGCAGCAGTTGCAACATGCGTTCCACGGTCAGACCGGCCGCAAAGAGGCCGGCAACCACGGCGCCGCTGCTTGTTCCGCTCGCCGCGTGCAGCGGCACCCGTTCTTCGAGCAGCGCCTGCAACACACCGGCGTGTGCTCCTCCGGAAGCGCCTCCGCCGGCAAGGGCAATCCCGATTTGCACAGAACTCCCCCCACTTCCTCAGCACGCTCTCGTGAACCAGTTTATCACATATCCCTTCGGTATATCCCGATTTCGGCCGGCGGTCGACGACTGCCATGTCCCCTAAGGTGTCATGCGGTACTGCACGGCTTCGGCAATATGGTCGCGATCGATCTCTTCCTCCTGTGCGAGATCGGCGATCGTTCGGGCGACGCGCAGTGTGCGAAACAGGCCGCGCGGCGATAACACCAGATTCTGGGCGCACCGGAGCGCATACTCCCGTGCGGTTTTTCCTACGAACAGCGCGTCAAACCAGCCATTCGGTTTCAGATGACGCAATTCCTCCCCCGCGTGCGCGGGAGCAGTCCCTGGTCGTCTTTGCAGGGCGAACGAGCGTGCGGTGTGCACTCGTTGCAAAACGCGGACGGATGGCTCGTTTGGTAAATCTTCCTCTTCTGCAAGCAGATCGACTGGGGATGTCGCGTCGACCCAGAGAGACAGATCAATGCGGTCCAGCATGGGACCGGACAGCCGTGTCCGATATCTGCGGAGTTGCTGTTCCGTACACCTGCACGTCCCGTTTTGCGAACCGTGATAGCCGCAGGGGCACGGATTCATTGCGGCGATGAGCTGGAAACGCGCAGGGAAATCGCAGGTGTACGCCGCGCGCGTGACGGTGATCCGTCCCGTCTCCAGGGGTTGGCGCAGCCCTTCAAGCGCGGCGCGGCTGAATTCCGGAAATTCGTCGAGGAAAAGGACGCCCGCATGGGCGAGAGACACCTCGCCGGGATGTGGATTTCCGCCGCCGCCCAGCATTCCGGCTGGGCTCACCGTATGATGCGGAGAACGCAGAATGCGCTGTGTGCCGTCCGACGGAACCGCGAGGTCCGCGATACTGTAAATCTGGCGGATTTCCATCCACTCCTCGGGTGAAGGAGGCGGGAGAATGGATGGCAGGCACTGTGCCAGCATGCTCTTGCCTGTCCCCGGCGGTCCTGTGAACAGGATGTGATGCGCGCCGGCCGCCGCGATCTCAAGTGCTCGTTTGGCGGCCTGCTGGCCGGAGACATGCGCCAGATCCCGCATCTGTGGAGACAGGGCCGTTCTGACGGATCTGTTCGTGGGCGGCGCGTGAAGACGGATCCGTCCTCCCGCCTCTCTGTCCGGAAAGCCATGCTGGATCGCCTGTACGGCAGCGTGCAAAGAGTCGACCGGAATGATGTCTGCCCGCTCCTGCTCCGGCAGTTCCTCCGCCGCCAGCAGATCTACCGGAGCCAGGATTCTCGTGTGTCCCTGTTCCGCCGCGCGCATCAGACTTGTCCAATCACCGCGAAATCGCCGGATGGATCCGTCCAGGGCCAGCTCGCCGACGGCGACCAAGTCGCTCCCGACAGGCGGGAGCTGCTCCGACGCAATGAGGATGGCCAGGCCGATCGGGAGGTCAAGGCCGCTGCCTTCCTTTCTCCAGTCGGCCGGACTCAGGCTGACCGTGATGCGCGCCCGCGGCCAGGAGAACCCGCTGTTGCAGATGGCGGACCGCACCCGTTCCCGCGCTTCCCGAATGGACGAAGCGGGAAGCCCGACGATATCAAAACCCGGCAGCCCGCGCTGGATGTCGGCTTCCACACCGACTATGAAGCCGTCGAGTCCACGCAGAGCGATGCCTCTCACCGACGTGTACACCGCTGTCGCTCCTTGGCAATGAAACGAGGATACATGAGGATTTTAGCGCCTGGCGGGCACCGCGCCAACTGCGGGAAACGATCCGATTCAATGTTTTGGAGAATGACTACGTGACGGGTTGTTCCTGTTGCTTTGATTGTTGCGACCGGGAGCGTACATTCAGAAGAAAGCCCAACTGGCCGCGAATTTCGGGAAGCCATTCGGCATCGCCAAGTTCGACCGCGAAGTTCCATAGATCCAGCAGGTGATCGATTTGTCCTTCTGTCACGATAGGTCCGCCACCCGAAGGGGAGGGGTATTCGGCGAGGATCTGTTCGATGCGGGATTTGTCGACCACATCATACAGACTGGCCGTCCGAAGCCCGTCTGTTTCGCAATAATGGCTGTACATGGAGACGTCCAATTCCACTCCGGGGGCGACCGTCCTGCGGCCGCACGTATTGCATACAAGGAAGGGGACGTCCGTTAACAGCGCGCGTCCATCGCTATAAAAAGGCGCCAGAAGGGCGGCCATCGTCGTGCCGCAACAGAAGTCCATGGAATGCTCCTCCCTTCGTTTGTTTGTATTATAACAGGATGTTTTCAATTGGCAACATAATAGACAGAAAAATAGATTGCGGGGCTGCCTTTTTTATCTGCTTTCGCATTTGCGGACTGAGCGGGTTTCATAAAATGAAACAGCATATTGACATGTGAAAAACGCGGGTTGAATTCACTTGTGCACTGGTCTATCTTAAAGGAGATTGTGGCGAAAGATATCCGAGGTGCGGTGCGCCGGATTCGGATGACTGCCGTGCGTCATGGAATTTTGGCGAAATGAGGAGGAAGATGCGAGTTGAACATTCATGAGTACCAGGCGAAGCAACTCCTGCGAAATTATGGCGTGGCGGTGCCGGACGGCGATGTGGCGTTCACGGCGGAGGAGGCTGTCCGCGTCGCGGAACGCTTCGGCGGACAAGCCGTGGTCAAAGCCCAGATTCACGCCGGCGGACGCGGTAAGGCGGGTGGGGTAAAACTTGCCCGTTCGCTTGATGAAGTGCGGCGGCACGCGGGTGAATTGCTCGGCAAGACACTGGTCACTCACCAGACCGGACCGGAAGGCAAAGTGGTCAGGCGCCTGTTGATCGAAGCACTTACTGACATCCAGAAAGAGTATTACATAGGCATCGTGGTCGATCGCGGCGCCGGGCGGGTGGTGGTGATGGCGTCGGAGGAAGGCGGCGTCGAGATCGAGGAGGTTGCCGCAAAAA
>JAJZZT010000307.1 GCA_021797415.1 Bacillota bacterium | reverse complement strand
GTTATCCGGCAGCAGTTGAAACGCCTCGGGGCGTCCTGCGATTTTTCACGCGAGCGCTTCACGATGGACGAAGGTCTGTCCCAGGCGGTGCGCGATGTGTTCGTCACTCTCTACGAGCGCGGACTGATCTACCGCGGCGATTACACGATCCATTGGTGCCCACGCTGCGGGACGGCGCTGTCCGACATCGAGGTGGAACACGAGGAGACAAAGGGCGCGCTGTACCACGTCGCGTACCCGTTTGCCGACGGCGGCGGCGCGCTGACCGTCGCGACCACCAGGCCCGAGACGATGTTCGGCGATGTGGCGGTCGCGGTGCATCCGGATGACGGTCGCTATCAATCACTGGTCGGAAAGATGCTGCGGCTCCCCTTGACGGACAGGGAGATCCCGGTGATCGCGGACGCGTACGTCGATCCATCGTTCGGCACGGGGGCCGTCAAGATCACGCCGGCGCACGACGCGAACGACTTTGAGGTCGGAATGCGGCACGCGCTTCCCGCGATCAACATCATGACCAAGGATGCAGCGCTGAACGAACACGCCGGGAGATTCGCCGGGATGGACCGATTTGCAGCGCGCGCGGAGGTGGCCAGGGCCCTGGAGGATCTGGGCGTCCTCAAGGTGACGGAGCATGTGCACGCGGTTGGCATGTGCGGGCGGTGCAAGACGGTGGTGGAACCGTGGCTCAGCACGCAGTGGTTCGTCAGGATGGCGCCTTTGGCAAAGCCAGCGCTGGAAGCCGTGCGGTGTGGAGACGTGCGTTTTGTGCCGGACCGGTTTGCGCGCATCTATGAGCACTGGATGGAGAATATCCGGGATTGGTGCATCTCGCGCCAGTTGTGGTGGGGACACCGGATTCCGGCGTGGCATTGCGCGGATTGCGGTGCGGTGACGGTGACGCGGACGGCGCCCGGCGCCTGTGGCGCATGCGGCGGAGACAATCTGCGCCAGGATGAGGATGTGCTGGATACGTGGTTTTCCTCGGCCCTGTGGCCGTTTTCCACCATGGGCTGGCCTGGGGAGACGGAGGATCTGGCGCGCTATTTCCCGACAGACGTGCTTGTCACCGGCTTTGACATCATCCCTTTTTGGGTCTCGCGAATGGTGTTTACCTCCTTGGCATTCACCGGTCAACCACCGTTTCGCGACGTACTGATCCACGGAATGGTGCGGGACGCGCAGAACCGGAAATTCTCCAAGAGTCTCGACAACGGCATCGATCCCATGCAGGTGATCGACGAGTTCAGCGCGGATGCGTTGCGTTTCATGCTGGCCACGTCCGTCGCATTGGGACAGGACATGAAATTTTTCCACGAGCGGGTCGCGGCGGCCCAGGCTCTCGTCACTAAGATATGGAATGCAGCGCGGTTCGTCCTGATGAACGCCGGCGCGGTTGCGGAGTCCAGGGCGCCCGAAAAAGAAGAGCGTGGCATGGCGGAACGCTATATTCTGCATCGTTTGCATGAGACGGTCCAAAGCGTGACGGAAGATATCGAGCAGTACAATTTTGTGGAAGCCGGAAGAGCGATCTATGAATTTTTCTGGAACGATTTTTGCGACTGGTATATTGAACTGGCCAAGGTTACGCTGCAGGGGGACGGCGATTCCTCCCGGGAGGTCGCGGCGCAGACGCTGGTTTTCGTGCTGGATCGGGCGCTCCGATTGCTGCACCCGTTCATGCCGTTTGTCACCGAAGCGCTGTGGCGGCATCTTCCCCATGAGGGGGAATCGATCATGGTGGCCGCCTGGCCGGAAGCGGCGGCTGACTGGCGCGATCCGGACGCCGTATCCGACATGCGGGCGGTGATGGAAGTCGTCCGCTCCGTGCGCAACACGCGGCATGAGATGAACCTTGCGCCGGGACGCCGGATCGATGTGTGGCTGAAACCGGCGCCGTCCGCGCTGGCGGCGCTGCAGGCCGGGAGGGCGTATCTGCAGCGGCTGTGCCAGACGGCGCAACTGCGCATCGCAAGCGATCTGGAACCGCCGGAGAACCGCGTGGCAAGCGTCCTGGAGGTTGCCGAGGTGTACATTCCCCTGGCCGGCCTGGTGGATCTGGACGCGGAGCGCGCGCGGCTTATGAAGGAACTGACGGAACTCGGCTTTGAGGTAGATCGTCTGGAAGTCAAGCTAAAAAACGGGGAGTTTGTCAGCAAGGCGCCCGCGCACGTGGTCGACGGCGAGCGAGCGAAACTGCTCGCATACGCGGAGCGCAGGGAAAAAGTCCGGCTGGAACTGGGGCGGCTATTGTAGACAATGCGACTTTGCCGCATGCTGTGTCAGGCGGACAAGGTGCTGAATAGGATGGTAGAACATGAGACGCTGGGCTGTGGCGGATGCCGCGCAGTACATTCAGTCGCGCGCGCGCTTTGGCATCAAACCGGGACTGAACCGCATCAGTGCGCTCCTGCGTGAACTCGGCGATCCGCAGTCTGCCCTGCGGTTCGTGCATATCGCCGGGACCAACGGCAAGGGTTCCACTTCCGTCATGCTGGCGAATGTGCTGCGGTGCGCCGGCTACCGCACGGGACTGTACACGTCGCCGTCGCTGCACTCATTGACGGAGCGCATCTGTGTGGACGGCGCGCCGATCGGCGAGGAAGATTTCGCGGACGTGGTATTGCGGGTCAAGCATGCCGCAATGAGCGTGCGGGGGAATGACCAGGCAACGGCATTCGAGATTCTCACGGCCGCCGCCCTCCTGCATTTTGTGCGTGCCGACGTGGATCTCGTGGTGCTGGAGACGGGACTTGGCGGCCGCTACGACGCTACGAACATCGTCCGCCCTGAACTTGCGGTCATCACGAACGTCGATTATGACCACACGGATATTCTGGGAGCGCGACTGGAAATGATCGCGTTTGATAAAGCTGGAATCATAAAGGAAAATGTGCCGGTGCTGTCAGGCGCGACGGGAAGCGCGGCGCGCGTCGTCGAGCGCGTGGCGCGGCAGGTCGGCGCGCCGCTTTTGCTCTGCGGCGAGGACCTGCGCGCAGTTTCCGTGGGAGTGCGGGGCTTTGACGGGCAACGGGTGACCTATTTTGGGATGGACCGCGATCTGCCGGACATCCCGTTGCGGTTGTCGGGTCGTCATCAGGTGCGCAATGCGGCGTTGGCGCTGGGGGCGGTCGAGATCCTGCGCAGACGCGGATTCGACCTGTCGGCGAGTGCGGTGCGCGACGGATTGCGCAGTGTGGCGTGGCCGGGCAGAATGGAGATTGTGCAGGGCACGCCCACCGTTGTGCTGGATGGCGCGCACAATCGCGCGGGCGCGCAGGCATTGGCGGATGCGCTGAGGGAACTTGGCATCTATCGGGCTGCATTCGTGATCGGGATTTTTGCCGACAAGGATATACCCGGCATGCTCCGCTCGCTTGCGCCACTGATGGAATCGTTTATCGCCGTCGCCGCCGGAGGATCTCGCGCGGCGCCTCCGGAAACGGTGGCCGGAGTGTGCCGTCGTTTCGCCGGGCCGTCTGTTACAATCAGCGCAGCGGAGAGTATCGAAGAAGGCATGAGGATCGGGCGTAAACAGGCGGTCTACGCGGATGCCCTGGTTGTCACGGGGTCCCTGTCGACGGTGGCGGCGGCGAGGGAATGGCTCGGACTTGCCGGCGCACCCCTGCGGTAGGATGGAAATTAACAGAACTTCCGTCATGCCTTTCGCGTCGCGAGTTTCGCGGTGGCGCCGGCTGACACAGTGTTTTTTAGATTGGCGCGGATGGCCCTGATTGCGAGTCCATACCGTGACATGCGAGGAGTGGATGATGGGTGATGCAGCGGGAACGGACGGTCGGCTCGTCGGCTTCACACGTGCATTTTATCGCGATCGGCGGCGCCGGAATGGGCGCGATTGCGGGCATCCTGCTTGAACGCGGGTATCGTGTATCCGGATCGGACGTGGTAGAAAACGATACGACGCGCCGCCTTCGCGCGCAGGGCGCCACAGTATTTCTCGGCCACGCCGCCGCGCATGTGGAGGGAGCCGACTGGGTGGTGTACTCCACCGCTTTGCCCGCAGACAACGTGGAGTTGCGCGCGGCGCGTGAGGCCGGCGTACCTGTCCTGCACCGTTCGGAGATGCTGTCGCGGATCATGGAGCAGGGACGCGGGATCGCCATCGCCGGAGCGCACGGCAAGACGACGACGACCTCCATGGTCGCCCTGATCTTTGAACGGGCCGGATTGGATCCGACCTTTGTCGTCGGGGGCGTGCTTTCCAATCTGAACACCGGTGCCCGCTCGGGGAGCGGCGAGTACGTGATCGCCGAGGCGGATGAGAGCGACCGCTCGTTTTTGAATTATCGCCCCTGGGCCGCGGTGGTCACCAATATTGAGGCCGATCATCTGGAGTATTATGACGGAAAATTCGACAATCTTAAACAAGCGTATCGTGAATTCGTTCAACGCATCGACCCTGCGGGCGTTCTCGTGGGATGCGCGGACGACGTGTTCGTGCGGGAGGTGGCAAAAGGTGTGCGGCGCCGGATCGTAACCTATTCCGTGGCGGGCAATGCGGCCGATTATACCGTCTCGGATGTGCAGTTCGCGGCGGCCGGTTCCCGTTTTCAGGTACTGTTTCGCGACGAACGTCTCGGCGAGGTGTCGTTGCGCATTCCCGGGATGCACAATATCGCCAATGCACTGGCCGCCATCGCGCTCTCTCGCGTGGCGGGGATCCCTTTTTCCGCCATCGCCGCGGCCCTGGGCGAATTTCGCGGAGCGTTGCGGCGCTTTCAGACGGTATACGACGGGCGCGGGATTCTCATCATGGACGACTATGCGCACCATCCGACCGAGATCCGGGCGACGATTCATGCGCTGAAGGTGACGGGACGCCGTATCCTGGCCGTTTTTCAGCCTCAGCGGTACACCCGGACGATGCACCTGTTCCAGGATTTTGCCGCCGCGTTTGGCGAGGCGGACCAAGTGATCATCGCCGACATCTACTCGCCCGCCGGCGAACAGCCGATCGCCGGCGTGAGCGCTGACCGCCTGGCGGCGGCCGTGCGTGAGCACAGCAACGCGACGGCCGTGTTCTGCCGCCGACGTGAGGATGTGCTGAAGCAACTGAAGCAGAGCGTGCGGGAAGGAGACCTTGTGCTCACGATGGGAGCGGGCGATGTCTGGCGCGTCGGGGCCGAACTTGCCGAATGGCTTGATGGGGGCGCAGACATGCCGAATTATGACATATCAATGACAGCGGGTATCGTGCTCGACTGATGCGCTCCATATGGCGTATTAGGGGAGTTTCGGCAGGGCGAGTTGCGGCATGCCGGGCGGCGAAGGGCGGGTATTCCAGTTCGAACCATTGCCTGAACGCCTCTTTCCGACTATACTGACCACAATCGGCCTCTTGTTGTGTTTGTGGCAGGAATGCCGATTTGTCATAAGAAGTGGGCGCTGTCTGGTGCAATACCCCTTTTCCAATGTATCGTCCATACATGGGAAGAGGTGGTCGGGTGCA
>JAJZZT010000265.1 GCA_021797415.1 Bacillota bacterium | reverse complement strand
GACATGAGACCAAAACCGAGGTGGAGCGCCAGAACTTCAGGCGGATTGACAAACACCACGGCGAGCGCGCCGAGGATGGACTGAATGAAGATGAAGCCGACGCCGAGGATGGCGTTGACACGGACCTCCAGCCACGGGCGATACCGCACGTAGGCCCAGACGCAAAACACGGTGGCGACAAGCGCGAAGCCGCCCACCAGCGCGCGGTGCAGGAATTCGATGATCACGTGCGCGTTGTTGAACGCGGGGATCACCTTTCCGTTGCACAGCGGCCAGTCGGGACCGCACCCCTCGGCCGAGCCGGTCTGCGTGTCCAGGAAACCGATGAAATTGACGATGAACATGCCGATTGCGCTGATGATGCCAAGCCATTTGAGCGCACGGCCCGGCGGCCGTCCCTGAATGCTGTCTGATTCCACGCGCCTGCCTCCCGCTTTGTCCAGATACCCTCCCTATTCATACCACACATTGTCCTTTCTGCGGGTTACACATCCTACGAGTTCGTTTTTTATTCCCATTCACAGCGAGAAATCGCTGTAGTATAATATGATAAAACATAGTTGAAAGGTCGGATTTAAGTATGCAGCAACCTGCGAGTATCCCGCGTCCGCTCGTTCGCGCCAATCAAGCGGTCATCGTGGCGTGCGTGACGGCTTCCTGGCTCACCGGATGGCACGCACTGCTCGTCATCCCTCTGACGGCAGGTCTTTCCGGAGTATTGTTCGGTTATAATCCCGTTGTGCGGATCGCCAGACAGTTCCTGCGCAAACCTCTCACGGCTTACGTGCCGGAGGATGCGGATGCGCAGAGGTTCAACCAGATCATCGCCGTGTTTCTGCTCGCCGCAGGATGGGCCGCCTACGCGATGCGCATGGAGACCGTTGCGGACGTGCTCACGGCCGCCGTCGGCATGGCGGCGTTTGTCGCCATGCTCGGATTCTGTTGCGGCTGTTTCCTCCGTTATCAGTGGCGGCAGTACCGTTGCCGGAACACCCGGACGTGAGCGGGCCTATCTTGAAAATGTCTTCTGCCAGCCGTCGCCATCCCCTTTGCTCCTGCTCGGACACCGCTGTCGCTAAACTCGCGACGAGCAAAGGGATGCTGGCGGCCCGGCCAATTTTCATCCAGCCGATGGTGGCGCGTCCACGCATGACGATCTTGCTCGAAAGTGTCCCATCAACCGCCGCCGGGTGCGGCGACCGTCTATCCCATGTCCCTTGAGGGTTGCGCGAGGGATTTGCGGCGTTGTCTCCCGGCCGCCAGGTAACTGACCGCGACGAGTGCGGACAAAACGAGAAAGGCGTAAAAGGCGAGGCGCTGGTCGCGCTGCAGCAGGGCGTACCCCGTCAAAATGACGATCAGCAGCATGGAGAGCGCGGTGGAGTAGGGCTGTCCGAAAGCGAGGATGGATTTGCGCGATTGCCGTCCCTCTGGGGTCCGCCGCCAACTGAGAAACGTCCAGAGCATGAGGAACCAGTAGAAAAACGTCATGAAACTCGACGCGCTGATCAGGAAGTTGTAGATGTTCGACGGCAGGAGATAGGCGGCTCCGATGGAGAGCAGGATGCCACCGGCCGTGCAGGCGAGCGCGCCGGATGGGACGCCGCCGCGCGAAACGCGGGTGACAAAACGCGGCGCCTCGCGTTCCATTCCCATGCTGTGAAGGATCTGGTTGGCGGAAAAAACGGCCCCGGCCATAACGCTGAACGACGCCACCAGGATGACCGCGTTGAACACTCCCGCCCAAAGCGGCGCGCCGGCGCGCTCCAGCGTCAGCACGAACGGGCTGGTGCGGGTGTTCACGGTCTGCCAGGGTTCGATGAGCAGCAGCAGCCCGATCGCCGCTATGTACAGCGCGCCAAGCAGGGCGATGGTCCACAGGGCGCCGCGGTCGATGACGCGCGGATCCCGGACCTTGGGGGCGGCGGTGGCGAAGACGCCGATGCCCGCATAGGCGAAGACGACGATCAGCATGGATTGCAGGATGCCAGAGATGCCGTGCGGGAAAAAGGCGCTGCTTTGCACAAGGGGTATTCCCGCACCGGACGCCCGGCCGGCTGCCGTTCCGTGAATATTTGGCAGCAACAGCAGTGCGATGTACACGATGAAACCGGCGAGCGCGGCAATCTTGACGACGCTCATGAAAGACTCCACGCGTCCGAAGTTCTGTACGCCCAGTGCATTGATGAGCAGGATGACCGCCGAAAAGGTGAGCGAGGAAATCCACAGCGGAATGCCGGGCCACCACATCTTCGTGAAGACGCCCATGGCCACAGCCTCGCTGGCGATGGTCAGCACACTGGTGATGTAGTAGATCCAGCCCTGCATATACCCCGCAAACGATCCCACGTACATATCCGCGAAAACCTTGAAGGAACCCTCGACGGGATGATAAGACGCGATGGATGTGAGCGCGCCCGTCACCTGGGCGGTGAGCAGCCCGCCGATTACGAAAGAGACCAGGACGGCCGGTCCGGCGATGCGGATGGGCAGCCCGCAGCCGAGGAAAAACCCGGCGCCGATGATGCCGCCGATTCCGATGAGGATGAGCTCGGAGAGGGTGAGCGATCCCTTTTCCGGTTGGCGCGCACCGGTCCGGCGTCTGGAAACGTCGAACGGACGGCCGCTTTTTGTGCCTTGCATGCGTGTACCTCCTGCAGTTGAGGTTGTGCAAAAATGGGGCTGGACGGTCATTATAGTAACCGCCGCGCGTTTGGCGTATGCGCTGCACAAAAAGCGGGTTGTCCTCCCAGGCTCCTCTCCGACAGCAAGGCTTCTCTCCGACACCTTGACAACCCGAGAAACTTGGACTAAGCTCCCCAATAGAGTATGTTTCGGACAATCTCGGACAGATTCATAGCGATGGAGCTCGCGAAATTCCGGCAATGGATGATGGCCCCTGCAAGGATGGCTGACCGCATGTCAGGCGGCGGTTCCTTGCGGGGGTTTTTGCTTGGCGGACGGCCATGGAACGCGGATTATACAGGCGGGAGTGAACAATCAGCATGAAGACAACAACGGTCGAGGCGGCAAAACAGTATCTGGCCGTCGGCGCCGGAGGCGTCCTGGGGGCGCTGCTGCGCGAAGCGCTGGAGGTCTGGATCGCGCCTGCTCACGGGTTTCCGCTGGCCACACTGTTGATCAACTGGTCGGGGAGTTTCTTTCTGGCGTGGTTTTATACGATCACGATCTGGAAGTGGAAATTGCCCCAGTGGTTCCGGGCCGGTGTGGGAACGGGAATCGTCGGGGCGTACACGACATTTTCCACGTTTGTCGTGGAGACGGACGCGCTGTTCGCCAAGGGGCGCATCTCGCTGGCCATCCTTTATCTGTTTCTGAGCCTGGTGGGCGGGTTTGCGTTTGCGCTGCTCGGCGGCAGACTGAGCGGCGGAAGGGAAAAGCCGCCCGTGATGGTTCCGGACTCTGGAGTGACGCCAAAGCCGTCGCGCAGATTAAATGAGGGGGAAAGTGCTTGATCGAGTGGGGAGGAGTCGCCGTCGGCGGCATGCTCGGCGCGTGCGCGCGCTTTTTCATCACGAATCGCATCAATGCCCGGTGGCGGATGGGTTTCCCGCTGGCGACTTTTCTGATCAACGTGACGGGGGCGTTTTGTCTGGGTTATATCTCTGTCGTCGCCCGCCCGCACAATTCAGTGGATGCGTGGTTGCGCAGCGGGGTCGGCATCGGATTCATCGGCGCGTACACGACATTCTCCACGTTCATGTTTGAGGGTACGGCACTGCGGGACCGCCGTGCGGACGGGATGCTTTTTTTGTACTTTGCCGCAAGCGCCGCAACGGGCCTGTTGGCCGCGTGGCTGGGGGCGTCACTGTGACGGGGTGCTGATTCCGGTTTGTTCTGGATTGTCGTCCGGTATGCCGACGTCCGGTATGCCATGGTAGGCACAGAGTTCGGAAAATGCGACAAGCCGGGCGTGCGGCGGGAAGTTGTCGGTCGCCGCGCAGACGGAGAACCTGCAGGCGGGGTCGATGTCGTACTGGCGAAATGCGTACAGGGGCAACTGCGGATCGTGCCTGGTCAATGCGATGCCGCTGTCCGTCTTGCGCACGGTGAACGACGACAGCGGGATGCGCAGGCCCTTGCCGATCGCTTTGACGTAGCTTTCCTTCAGCGTCCACAGATCAAAAAAGTATCTCAGGCGTTCTGCTGCGGGTTGCGCCAGCAGGTCGGCCGTTTCGGTTGCGGAAAAATGTCGCTTTGCGATGCGGAGATTGATCGGTCTGATCATCTCCACGTCCACGCCGACCTCCGACGGGTGCTGCGCCAGGACAATCCATGACCCGGAATGGGAGATATTGAAATGGTAATCCGGATGGTCGGCCAGGATGGGCTTTCCGTGCGGCGTCGCCGCAAAAGCCACCAGATCGCGTGCAATTCCGAGGGCGGCACCGGCGGCAAAGCGGGCCAGCAGATCGGCGAGAAGGCTCGCCGCGGCGTCGCTTCGTCTATAGTAACGCAGTACCTGCTCCTGTTTCCCGGCGGCGACGGCGGCGAGCAGACGTAGAAACAGAGCGTCGCCGAGATCACCGGGTATTCGCGCGGCCAGCAGTTGGGGAACGATCATTTCGCTCATCCGATTCATCCGCTTTGTCTCGCATCCTTTGAGCAGGCTTTTGGGCAGGCTGCCCGTCGATACGATTTTTGCCGCGTCGGGTCGGGCAAGCTGTAGAAGAGCCTGTTCAAATAAATATACACTTCTTTCCGCGGCCGCACCGCGCTGTTTGCGTTCGCGTCGAAGACGCAATTCGCGCCGCAGATGCTTGATAGACGCTTGACACGGACAATGGCAATGTTGAAAATTGACGTGTACGTAAGAAATCCTTGCGCCGTCTCTCTTTCATATTTGCTTTTTCATCATGCATAGGGTGGTGTAGTGAATTGAAATTCTCCTTTCCTCCGGCCGTGTGGGCGACCGCTTTTGCCACTTTTGTGGCGTTTATGGGGATTGGCGTCGTCGATCCTATTTTGCCGATTCTCGGCCGTAAGATGGGAGCCACTCCCGTTCAGATCGAGTGGATGTTCACGGCCTATCTCGCCATCATGGCGGTGGCCATGCTGCTTTCCGGAGTTGTGGGCACGCGGTTGGGCAGCAAGTTGACCATGTTGCTCGGGCTTGGGCTGGTCGTCGTGTTTGCCACCGCGTCCGGCCTGTCGCCCTCCATCGGCGTGCTGGCTCTGTTTCGCGGCGGGTGGGGTCTTGGCAACGCATTTTTCACGTCCACCGCGCTGTCCTTGATCGTCGGACTGTCCGCAGGCCGCACCGGAGCAGCCATCACGCTGTACGAGGCGGCTCTCGGGCTTGGGATCGCTTCCGGACCGCTGCTGGGCGGGCTTCTCGGTTCGGCTTCCTGGCGTTATCCATTTTTCGGTACGGCAGTTCTGATGGCTGTGGGGTTTCTCTTGACGGCCTTCTTTGTTTCAGAGCCATCCCGCCGGGAGCAGCCGCGCACGGCCAGGGACATCTTTCTCGCCCTGCGGCACAGGGGCGTGCTCACCAACGC